>NZ_JBSFRU010000231.1:0-10548 GCF_053589395.1 Nocardia sp. NPDC003345 | reverse complement strand
CGTTCAAGGTTCTGCTCAAAGAACTCCAGTCGCTGTGCCTCAACGTCGAGGTGCTCTCGGCCGACGGCCTCGCCGTGGATCTGGCCCGGGGCGACGACGACGAGGTGGATCGCACCGCGTCCAACCTCGGTATCACGCTCTCCCGCAACGAATCCCCTTCGATCGACGAATTGACCGGCTGACCGGGCCGGTCGCCGCGCGGCACCGCTGTGCGGCGGCCGGCCCGGTCACCTATGCGGAGAGACTGCCGACGTCTCCCGAGGCACCGGCGGCGCCGGTCACGGCCGGCGTGGGGCCGGGATGGGCGCCGCAGGTGCACCGGTGGGGTGTGGGACCCGGGCCCTCATCGTGTCCGGCCTGCAACGAACACGCATGCGAACGCCAGAACGACCGGCAGGGCGCGGGCAGGTCGGGCGCGTCGTCCAGGGATATCACGGCGACCGGGACGCCCCGATACTCCTCGAACGCGCGAAGTTCCGCGGCGCAGGTATCGCAGGCCACCGTCGCGGGAATGCCGATTCGCCCGCGCCGCAACACCACCCGGGTCGCCGGGACCGTATCGGGGCGATGCCCGCTGCGGGGGTAAGGGCAGGTGAGGGCCGATTTGTCGAGCCAGTGCAGCGTCATCGCGCCACCCGCCCCGCCTCGGGCCCCGCACCGGTCGGTTGGCGTTCGCACCGCACACGCGAGGGCCCCGACGGGCAATCTGTTTCGTTCATGCCTGTCTATCGCCGGAACCCGTCGAGATATAAGCGGATCCGGATCCCCAAATGCACGGGCTCGCGGCCTCCGCGATGTGTGTTTGTCACAGGTGTCCGCCGCTGGATGGGCGGAGCGCCGCCGCGATAAGGCCCGGATCCGGGTGCCGCGCCCGGCACCCGGACCCGGGGCGGCGTTCAGGCCTTCACTTCGGCGAGCGCGCCGGTGGCGACATCGAAGACGAAGCCGCGCAGCGACGAGGTCGCGGTGACGAACGGGCTGGACTCGATACGCCGCAGACTCTGCCGCACATCCTCGTCGAGATCGGGGAAGGCCTCGGCCGACCAGGCCGGTTTCAGGCCGGTCTCCTCTTGGATGGAGCGTTTGAAATCGTCGTCGGTGAAGGTCAGCATTCCGCAATCGGTGTGGTGGATGAGGATGATCTCGGTGGTGCCGAGCAACCGCTGGCTGATGGCCAGCGAACGGATCTCGTCATCGGTGACCACACCACCGGCGTTGCGGATGACATGCGCCTCGCCCTCCTGTAACCCGAGGATCCGGTACACATCCAACCGCGCGTCCATGCATGCGACCACGGCGACGCCCTTACTCGGCGGCAAGGGCAGCGGGCCGCTGAACTGCTGCGCGTACTGCGCGTTGTTGGCCAGGTACTCATCAGTGACAGTCATGCACCGATCTCCGATCGTCGACGGTTGGCTCCGGTGGATCTCCCTGCACGATCTCGGACCGCGGGTGCGGCCGGGAGTAAAAGATACGCGCTGAGCCGAAGCCTGGCGCGGGACCGGCGACACGCGCAGCCTGGCATCGGACTGTATCCGGTCGCGGGCCGGGAGCGATCAGGTGTGGATCGCGGGCCGGTGGGTAAGCGCGCGGCAGAAAGGAGGCGTCATGAGCCAGCGAGACGTAGTGCACACACTGCTCGACCGGGCCGGGACCACCTTCGCGGCCGAAGCCGGAATCCATCTCGACGACAAACCGGCGCCGCTGTTCCAGTTGCTTATGCTGACCGAGTTGCTCAGTGCCCGGATCTCCGCCGATCTCGCGATCTCGGCAACGGCCGAACTGGTCGGCAGCGGGTACGGGACCGCGCGCAAGGTCGCGGACGCCGACTGGCAGGACCTGGTGGACGCGCTCGGACGCGGCCACTATCGCCGCTACGACGAGAGCGCTGCCTCCCAGCTCGGTGCGACCGCCACCATCGCACTCGACCGCTACGGTGGTGACCTGCGCAGACTCGCCGAAGAGGCCGGGCACGACATCGAACGCGCCGGTGAACTGATCCAGGAGTTCAAGGGCGTCGGCCCCACCGGCGGCAGCATCTTCCTGCGTGAGGTGCAGGATGTCTGGACCTGGGTGCGGCCCTATTTCGACGATCGCACCGTGCGCGGAGCCAAACGTATCGATCTACCCGCCGACCCGGAGCGACTCGCCGCCCTGGCACCCACCGGCCACACCGCCGATTTCGCGGCTGCTCTCGTACGGGCCGGCAGCGACGACGAACTGGCCGACGGGGTGCGTACCGGGAGCTCCCGACGATGATCCGCCGGCTCCGGGCGTAACCCGCCCGGAGTGGGCCACCGCCGCGGACCACTCGCTCCAGTGGCAGCGGCCGGTTCCGTCGACCAGACTGGAAGGGTTTGGTTAGGCGGGAGGAGAGTCGTCGTGGCTTCTCGATATACATCGGCGTTCGAGCAGAAGATCGCGGATATGCAGGCGCAATACGAGGATTGGATGAGGGCGGGCGAGCCCTGGTCGTTGCGCGAATTGTTCAGTACACCCGATTGCGATATCGACGACTACTGCCGGGACTTCCGGCCGAGCCCGTTCGGTGACCAGGCGTGTGCCGAGGTGGAGCGCTACTGCCGGGCCCAGGGGATCTGGCTGGAGCCGGCCGGCGCCCACTACAACAGCATGACGCCCTACCTGCATCCGTGGCCGGTCAGCGTGGAGCGGCTGGCAGTGATCGGATTGTTCAACGCGATCCTGTTCTGGCTCAACGATACGGTCGGCCGGGAGAAGTTCGGCCATCTCGCCGATGTGGAACAGCAGCGGGCACGTACCGATCTGGATCGGTTGTCCCGGCTGCTGCAGACCCGCACGCCGCCGGAGAATCCGTCACCGTTCGAATCGGCGACGATGGAATTCCTGTCCAGGCTTACGGAACTGGCCGATCCGGGCTGGCTGGACCTGTTCCTGGCCTCGACGCTGGAGCATCTGCACACCGCGATCCGGGACCAGAACGCCCGGTCGCGTGGCGATGTCCTGACGGTCGCGGAGTACATCGACCTGCGAGCCCAGGTGTCGGGGATGTATCCGGCCATCGCACTGTGCGAATTCGGCCGGGACGGGTATCTGGCCTGGGATCTGCTGGCGGCCGCGGGACCGGCGGACGACCTGCGCCGATTACAGGTGCTCACGGCCGAGCTGGGCGCGTTGATGAACGATATGTTCTCCTTCGAGAAGGAGTGCGTCGTGGATCGCTCGGATTTCAATCTGATACCGGTCTGCCTGCTGAACAATCCCGGTGCGACACTCCCGGACGCTGTCCGCGAGGCCGCTGATCTGGTCCGCGCCCGGCTCGTCGAATTCCGCTCCCGCCACGACGCGGTGGCCGCCTGGTGCGCTGCGCAGGACGTCTCCGATTCCGCTTTCGCGGCGCAGGTCGAGCGGTATCTCGACGACCTCTCCGCCTGCGTCCGGGCAAGCTGGGTGTGGCAGCTGCGGACGCAGCGATACAAAGGCGTGAGCATCTTCGCGGAGAATCGGAGCACCGGCTCGAAATGATGATCGGCGGATAAGGAAGTATGTTCACTATTCGGGCAGGTGTGATGCCACCCGGACCGCGATCACAGGTATCGGCGAGCGGGGGCGAGATCGGCGAATCGAAGGGGTGCGATGACGGGGTCGGAACGTCGGGAGCTGGTCCGATCCTGGTCGGAGGCACTGACGTCGGCGGGCTGGGCGGCACCGGGCGGCGCCGATCTCGATGAGCTGCTGGACGGCCTGACCGGGGATCTGGCCCGCGCGCTGGTCGTGACGCCTTTCGACGCCGATGCGGGTGCGCGCGCCGGTGCGGCGCTGGTCACCACGGGGCTGACCTCCGACGATGTGGTGGCCGCGTCCGCCCCGGTACTGCGCGCGCTGGCCGGACCGGACCCCGGCGAGGAGGTATCGCGCCGGGTCGCGATCCTGCTCGCGAAGTTCGGGGAGGGGTTCGGCTGGCGGCGGCAACTGCTGTTCAACTCCCTCGAACCCGACGAACGGATGCGGCGGGTCGACGAGCGGTACCGGGTGGTGTTCGAGAATGCCGCCGTAGCGATCGCCATCGGCGATACCAACGGCGTACTGCTCGACGTCAATCAGGTACTGGCCGAAATGATCGGGGTGCCGGTGGAACAACTGCGCGGTATCTCCGTCTACGAATTCGCCCACCCCGAGGATCGCGCCCGCATCCGGAAAATGGTGTACGAGCGCCTGGTGCCCAATAAACGGGGCGCGGTCAAACTCGAACAGCAGATCGCCCGCGCCGACGGCAGCTACGGCTGGGCGTCGTTTTCCATCACCTTCGTGGAGGGCCGCCCGGGACATCCGAACTACCTGCTCGCGGTCGGTGAGGACGTCACCGAACAGCACCGGATGCGGGACGAACTGCGCCGCCAGGCCCGTCACGATCCGCTGACCGGGCTACCGAATCGCCGCCATCTGCTGGAACGGCTGGACGCCACGATCAACGGTGCGGGCGCCGAGGACTGCATCGGCCTGTGCTTCGTCGACCTGGACCGGTTCAAGCACGTCAACGATCGATTCGGACACGGTGTCGGAGACAAGGTGCTCGCCGCGGTCGCCGAGCGCCTGCAGCAGAGTGTGGAGGATCTGGACTGTCTGGTAGCGCGGATCGGCGGGGACGAATTCGTCGCCCTGGTCCCGCCGCCGGTCGACGACCAGCGGATGGCGCTGGTGGCGAACCGGCTCCTCGACGCGCTCGCCGAACCCCTCGACGCCGGTAACCACGAGCTCCACGTCTCGGCCAGTATCGGCGCGGTGATGACGACGGTGAGCGACGGCCACGCCGAAGCACTGCTCGAGGCCGCGGATACCGGGCTTTACCACGCCAAGAACAACGGGAAGGCCCAGTGGGTGCTGCACACCCCGGACAACGGTATCCGGTCCGGCCCGGAGGGTCTCTGAACGGTCCGCCCGGTACTCCTACCGGCCCATCGCCGCGCCGACGATCTCCGCCATCCGGGCGCGGAACATCTCGGGTCCGAAGGTCTCGGCGTGCCGCCGGATCGGCGCCGGGGGTAACAACCCGGCACCCGCGGGATCGCGCAGCGCCGCGGCGAAGCCGTCCACGACGGCCTCGTCGGTCCCGGGCGCGATCAGTGCGCCGGTGCGCCCGGGCAACACCGTGTCGAGGGCACCCCCCGCACCCACCGCGAGTACGGGCGCACCGCAGGCCATCGCCTCGACCGGCACGATGCCGAAATCCTCCACCCCCGGCATGAGCAGGGCCCGGCAGCGCCGGTACATATCGACCAGGACCTCGTCCGGCGCGGCACCCAGGAAGGTGGTCTCCGGCCCGGCCATCGCCTCCAGCCGCGCCCGGTAGCGGCCGTCGCCGACCACCACGAGCCGGCAACCCGCCCGCTGCGCGGCACGGATGGCGAGATCGGGACGTTTATAGGGGACCAGCCGGCCGGCGAACAGGAGGAAATCCTCGCGCGCGACCGCCGGGTCGAGGGAGAAACGGTCCAGGCGCACCGGGGGATGGACCACGGCGGCGGGCAGATTCCACCGCTCCCGGATCCGGTCGGCGACCGCGCGGGAGTTCGCGACCACCGCGGTGAGGTGCGGGGCCGCGGTGGTCTCACCCCGCCGGGCCAGCACGCCGAGGGCGGCCAGCGCGGCCCGGCCGGCCGCGCCACCGGCCTCCCGCGCCCGGAATTCCGGCTCCCACGCCCAGCGGGCCGGACTGTGCACATACGCGATGACCGGGGCGTCGGTGGCGAGGGCCGCCTGGGTGGCGAAGGCGTGATGGCTGATCACCACGGCGTCGTAACGGTCCCGCAGCGGCAGACCGCGCAGCGCCCGGGGTACGAACGGCAGCAGCGGGGCGTGGGACCGCCGGCCGGTGGCGGCGTGGATCCGGGAGAGCGGTCCACCGGAGACGGTGTCCCACGGAGGGTGCGCGTGCGCCGGCGCGGCGGTGGGGTCGACGATGGGCGCGAACACCCGGGCCCGGGGCCAGATACGGGCCAATTCGCCGACGACCGCTTCCGACCCGCCGTACTCGGTGAACCTTTCGTGCACGATCGCGACCTCGGCCGCGGCGACCCCGGAGGCGATCCGGGGCGGCCGCGGGGCCGGAGTCGTGGCCGGGTTCATCGCAGTACCCCTTCGAGCCGCCGGGGTGCCGCGTACGGGCGGACCGCGGGCGCCACCGGACGGCCCGCGAGCAGTCCGGTCACCGAGCCCTGTTCCAGTGCCCGGCGGTAGACGGCCGCGACATCCCGGCAGGCGTCCAGGGTGCTGTCGATATCGGCGTCGGTGTGGGCGGCGGAGGTGACGAAGGACTGGCCCAGCACGCCGCGCCGCAGCAACTCCTGCAGGAACAGCGTGCGGAACTCCTGCGAGGGCCGGCCGTCGGGGTCGAGGGTCCGGAAGATCAGGCAGGAGGGCCTGCCCTCGATCCGCAAGTGCGCCGCGATTCCGAGTCCGGCGGTGATCGCCTCGAAGCCGGCCCGCAGCCGCCGGCCGGCGCGTTCCATCCGGGCGACCGGGTCGGTGGTGGAGTAGGCGTGCACCACCGCCCGGAAGGCGGCGAGACCGCCGGTTTCCGGACCGTGCGTGGTGGACAGCAGGAAGACCCGCTCGTCGTCGGTGGCCAGGCCGCCTCGTTCGAGGTATTCGCGGCGGCCGGCCAGCGCCGAGACCGGGAACCCGTTACCCATCGCCTTGCCCCAGCAGGAGAGGTCCGGGACCACCCCGTACACCTGCTGGGCGCCACCGGCCGCCCAGCGGAAACCGGTGATCATCTCGTCGAACACCAGCAGGGTGCCGTAGCGGTCGCAGAGATCCCGGACGCCCGCCAGATACCCGGGTGGGGGTTCGTGCAGCGCGGTAGCCGGTTCCATCACCACACACGCCACCTCCCGGCCGGCGAGTACCTGGGCCAGCGCGGGGAGGTCGGCGTAGGGGAAGCGGACGGTCGGCTGCGCCGGGATGCCCGCCGGCATCGCGGTCGTCCCGATGAACCAGTCGTCGACGGAGAAGAACGGCTGGGCGCAGACGGCGACGGTGGTCCGGCCGGTCACGGCGCGGGCCAGTCGTACCGCGGCGGTGGTGGTATCGGACCCGTTCTTGGCGAATTTCACCATCTCCGCCCCGGGCACCAGGGCCAGGAAGTCCTCGGCGGCCGCGAGTTCGAGCATGGTGGGCCGGGAGAATCCCACCCCGTCGGCGATCGCGGCGGCCACGGCGTCGACGACCGGGCGGTAGCCGTGGCCGAGGGTCACCGCCCGCAGGCCCATTCCGTATTCGACGAACTCGTTGCCGTCGCAATCGAGAACCCGGCAGCCGTAACCGCGCACCAGCACCGGCGCCATATGCTCGGGGTACTGGTCGGCTCCGCGCGCGTAGGTGTGCGCGCCGCCGGGAATCAGCTCGTGCAGCCGGGCCTGGGCCCTGTCGCTGCGGCCGAAATCGGTGATCACTGTCGCTCCTGGGTCGGCGGCTCAACAGCCGGATTCGGTGAATGCCTTCAGATATCCGGCGCTCTGCCGGAGATACATCCAGGTCCAGAACATGGGGTCGGTGCGGCCGGGGCTGGCGACCATGGTGAGTTCGCCGTCGAAACAGCGGTCCACGATGTAGCGGGCCCGCGAGATATGCGGTGTGAAGGTGACGACGATGAGGTGGCGCCAGCCCTTGGCATCGGCCTGGCGGCGGATCTCCTGCGCCTCACCGCGGGTGGTCCACGGCCGCGGTTCGAAGCAGGTGACGCGGAAGGGATACCGGGTTCGGCAGTAGCGGTCCATCCGGGGATCGTCGAGTCCGGTCGACGCGGCGATGAGCAGTTCCGGTGCCCAGTGCTCGCGTGCGAGCTCTAGCCCGAGATCGAATCGTTCGTACGGGGTGCCGCCGAGGACCACGATCGCGTCGGCGGGCCGCAGGGGGTCGACCTGGGGCCGCACGAAGACCGGCCACCCGGCGACGGCCGCCAGGGTCGTCAGAACCAGGACCGACGCGATCACCTGCCACCGCCGGACCCGGCGCCGCCCGCCGGGCGTCCCGCTCATCCCGGCCATCTCAGCGGACCGGCCGGTCCCGGCCCAGCGGCGCCGTACGCAACGCGCCGTCCGGAGCGACCACGAGCCGCCAGTACCCGCCCTCCGGATCCCGCAGCACCACACCGGCGTCGGCTCGCTCCGACAGCCACGCGCCGCTGGCCAGTACCGACGCCAGGCCGGCGCCGTCGGGCGCCACCGCGTTCAGGATCTCGTCGGCGCCGTCGGCGCGCGCGGTGACCGTACCGGTGAACACCGGCCGGTGGGTATGGCCGCGGCCCAAGACCTGCCAGTGCCGCGGGAATACGCCCGGGTCGACCTCGGCGCCCGCCGACGAGATCAGGTTGACCGCGATACCCTCCGGGCAGCCGGCCTCGTCGATCCGCAGTTCGGCGGGGTGGCCACCGGGGTCGGCGTCGAAGGCGATATTCGCCAGATACGGCTGCCGGCAGTGGATCAGGTCGATATCACACGATCGCGCGGCGACCTTGCAGTTGACCATCCCGAATTGTGAGGGCCCGCCCCGGCCGGCCGCTCCCACCTGCACCGCGACTTCCGCGCCCTCGAACCAGACGTTGGTGAGCCACCAGTTGTTGGCGGCGCCGTCGATCAGCAGATGCCGGTCGGTGGTGGCCGGATCGGTATCGGAGACGAACTCGACGTTGGTAAGCGCCAGCCCGGCGTTGTGGTCGTTACCGGTGCCGAGCACCCCGATGCGGTTGCCGGTGAACTTCGACGAGGTGACGTAGTTCTGGATACAGGAGGTGGCGAGCCCGACTCCGAAATTGTTGATATCGCAATCGATGAACGAGGTTCCGCCGGTATTGGCCTCCAGCACCACCCCGCGCTGGCCCGCGTACCGCGGATGGTTGTCGCCGAGGTGGTTACCGCGCAGCAGTACGGTGTCGAAACTGCAGCGGAAGCATTCGGCGAGCCGTACCGCCGTGGCTGCCGGGCCGGTGAGGTAGAAACCCAGCCGCGCGAACCGGATCCGCTGTTTGCGCTCGAGGTCGATCAGAGTGGTGTCGCGGTCGCAGAACACCGTGGTGACATCGGCGCCGTCACCGTAGACGACGGCGTAGTCGGGCAGATCCGGCCACGCGGTGATCCGGTACTCACCGGCCGGGAGGTACAGCACCGGCGGCACGCCGTCGGTGCTGCACGCGGCGGCCAGAGCCTCGGTATCGTCGGCCTTCCCGTCGCCGACCGCCCCGAACGCGCGGATATCGCGCACGGTCGCCGGCATCGTGCCCACCGGTACCACCAGGGGCGCGGGCTGCGATTCGCGTGCGGCCAGCGGGGCCGCCACGGCGCCGATACCGGCGGCGCCGAGCCCGGCCGCGAGCAGGTCGCGGCGCTGGAGCCGGCCGCGCCGGCGGCCGGATTCGGGTCCGCTCACGAGCGCCGCCACCGGCTCCGTCGGGGCACCGCCGCCACCCCGGCCACCGTGGCGCCCGCGCCGGTCAGTGCGGCGAGCGTGGCCGTGACGTGGTCGCCGCGGTCGCGGCCCAGTTGCACCACACCCAGGACGGCCGTCACCTTGGGCGCGACGGCCGCGGCGTCGGCGGGGGAGGTATCGACGATGATGTGATCGAATTTCTGGGCGGTTTCGGCGAGCACGGTATCGAACCGGGCCGACGCCAGCAGATCCGGCGTGCGGTCGTCGGCGCTGCCGAGCGCGAGTATCGTGACCGATTCCTCCGGCCACGGGACCAGCGTGTGGTCCACGCGCGCCTCCTCGCGCAGGATCGCGGCCAGGCCGTCGCCCGCCCGGCCACCGGGCGCGGTGGGCGCGGCGATCTCCTCGAGCGGTGGTGCGGTGGCGCCGGCACGCAGGTCCAGTTTGACCGTCGGCGGGTCGAAGACCTCACCGCGAACCGCGGCGGTGGTACGGCTGGAGGCGGCGGTCACCAATTCCCGGCGTGAGTTCTCCTCGCGGACCGGCCATTCCGTCGCCGTCCGCTGCCGCAGCGTCTCGGGGAGCAGGGTGGACACGCCCGCTCCGGTGGTGTCGGCGTCGATGACGAGCACCCGGTCGCCGGTGGCGCCCAGCACCGCGGCCAGCCCCAGGACGGCCCCCGGCTCGGTCCGCGTATCCAGTCCGGTCACCAACAGCCGTCCGGCCTCCGGCAGCCGCGCCCGCAGCGCCCGCAGATCGGCGCGTTCGCCGGGCTCGCCGAGCGCGACGGTGCCCAGTACCGGCTGCCCCACGGCTTGCAGCTCCGCGGTATCGCGGATCTTCTTGTCCAGCCGGTCCAGCAGATAGGAGACCGCCGCGCCGAGCAGCAGACCGCCCAGTGCGCCCACCGCCAGCAGCCGGGTGCTGCCCGGGCCGCTCGGCTCGGTGGGGGTCTGCGCGGCGTCGACCACCGCCACCCGCGCCGCCGGGGCGGCGGTGGCCTCGATGGTTTCCAGTTCGTCGATCAGCGCCCGGACCTGGGCGACGACCTGGTCGGCGAGAACCCGCCCGGTTTCGGGATCCGCATCGGTCACCGACACCCGCAGCAGGGAGGTCGCGGGCGGGGTGTCCGCGGTGATCTTG
>NZ_JBSFRU010000230.1:0-10657 GCF_053589395.1 Nocardia sp. NPDC003345 | reverse complement strand
CAGCCGCGAGTCTCGAGCGCTGACAGCAGACGCTCAGAGGGCCGAACCCCGCGCGCGCCAGCGCGCCAAAAAACACAGCACCTTCGCGGACGGGGTCACCTGGCTCGCCTTCATCATCGGGTCGCCCCGGGTGGGGTCGGTGAGGGAGTGACGTTGTTCGCGAAGGTGGGCAGGTGCCCTTGCTCGTGAAGGTGCTGTGTTTATTGGCGCGGCTTCGCCGCGCGGGGTTCGGCCCCCGAAGCGTCGCCTGTCAGCCCGCGATACTCGCGCCTGCGGCGCATTGTCTCGCGGGCTGACAGGCGACGCGGGCCGAACCCTTTGTGGGCCTCGCTGAACTCGGCGCCGGGAGGGTGGGACCGCCTCTGGGGAGTGGCCGGGTCCGGATGGGAACCGGGTGGTCGCGTTGGGTGGGAGGGCGCTAATACAGTCGCGGTATGCCGAGTTCTGCTGGTGCGGCTACGGCCGCCGGGTTGTGTGCGTTCATCGATGGGTCGCCGTCGCCGTTTCATGTCTGCCGGACCATGTCCGAGGAGTTGGAGGCTCGGGGGTTCACGCGGCTGGACGAGACACAAGTGTGGCCGGAGCAGGGTGGGCGATATTACATCGTGCGTGGGGGGTCGTTGGTGGCGTGGGCCGACCCGGACCGGGCGGGGCCGTTCCGGGTGGTGGGGGCGCATACCGACAGTCCGAATCTGCGGGTGAAACAGCATCCCGACCTGACCGTGGCGGGGTGGCGGCTGGTGCGGCTGGAACCGTACGGGGGCGCGTGGCTGAACTCGTGGCTCGATCGGGAGCTGGGGATTTCCGGACGGCTGAGTGTGCGGGAGGGGACGGGGCTGGGGGAGCGGCTGGTCCGGATCGACGATCCGATTCTGCGGGTGCCGCAACTGGCCATCCACCTGTCCGAGGACCGGCGCGGGGTGGCGCTGGATCCGCAGCGGCATGTGAACGCGATCTGGGGGGTGGGCAGTGAACCCGCGTCTTTCCTGGGATTCGTGGCCGAGTCGGCGGGGGTGGATCCCGCGGATGTGCTCGGGTGGGAGCTGATGACCCATGATCTGGCACCGAGCCGGGTGATCGGCGCGGCGCGTGATCTGATCAGCGCGCCGCGGCTGGACAATCAGGGCACCTGCTACGCGGGGCTGCGGGCATTCCTGGCCGCGGTGGACACCCCGGGCGCGGCGGTGCCGGTGCTGGCGGTCTTCGATCACGAGGAGGTCGGCAGTCAGTCGGACCGAGGTGCGCAATCGGAACTGCTGCCGACGGTGCTGGAGCGGATCGTGCTGGCGCGCGGTGGCGGCCGAGCCGATTTCCTGGCGGCGGTCGCGGGGTCGGTCTGCGCGTCGGGTGATATGGCCCACGCCACCCATCCGAACTATCCGGAGCGGCACGAACCCGCGCACGGGATCGAGATCAACGGCGGACCGGTGCTGAAGGTCAACCAGAATCTGCGGTACGCCACCGACGCGGTGGGGGCGGGGGCGTTCGCGCTGGCGTGTGCGCAGGCGGGTGTTCCGATGCAGCGCTATGTGCACCGCGCGGATCTGCCGTGCGGATCGACCATCGGCCCGATGACCGCCGCGCGCACCGGGATGCCGACGGTGGATATCGGCGCGCCGCAGCTGGCGATGCATTCGGCCCGGGAATTGATGGGTGCGACCGATATCACCTCGTACGCGGCGGCGCTGGCGGCGTTCCTCGCACCGCGGAGCTGATCCGGCGCCGGCCGCCCGGGCGATGGGGCCGGGGACGCGCCCGGCGCAGGTGAACGTAAGATTCGTGCTGGATCAAACCTGTCGGGGCCCCGCCGTCGAGGCCCCTCGTTCCGGCCCGACCCCGTATTCGCGACGACCCCGCGGCGAAGATGCCGATCCGATGACCCGTGGGGTGCGTACCGGAGGGCAGGGCGGCCGGAGCCCGCGCGCGCCGGCGCGCCAACCTACGAAAGGATCCTGGTAATCCCGTGACTGCTCAGGTCGATACGGTCGCCACCGCCGCCGCCACCCCGGATACGTCGCAGCCGTACGCCGAACTCGGTCTCAAGGACGACGAATACGCCCGGATCCGGGAAATTCTGGGTCGCCGGCCAACCGATGCCGAGCTGGCCATGTACTCGGTGATGTGGAGTGAGCACTGCTCCTACAAATCGTCCAAGGTGCATCTGCGCTATTTCGGCGAGACCACCACCGACGAGATGCGCGCCTCCATGCTGGCCGGGATCGGCGAGAACGCGGGTGTGGTCGATATCGGTGACGGCTGGGCGGTCACCTTCAAGGTGGAGAGCCACAACCACCCCTCCTACGTAGAGCCGTATCAGGGTGCCGCGACCGGTGTCGGCGGGATCGTCCGCGACATCATGGCGATGGGCGCGCGACCGATCGCGGTGATGGATCAGCTGCGTTTCGGCGCGGTGGATGCCGCCGATACCCGCCGGGTGCTCGACGGCGTGGTGCGCGGTGTGGGCGGCTACGGCAACTCCCTGGGACTGCCCAATATCGGCGGTGAAACGGTTTTCGATGCCTCCTATCAGGGCAATCCACTGGTGAACGCGCTGTGCGCGGGTGTGATGCGGGTGGAGGACCTGCATCTGGCCTTCGCTTCCGGCGCCGGTAACAAGATCATCCTTTTCGGTGCCCGCACCGGCCTGGACGGCATCGGCGGTGTCTCGGTACTGGCCTCGGACACCTTCTCCGGCGACGAATCGGGCACCGGGCGCAAGAAACTGCCGAGCGTGCAGGTGGGCGACCCGTTCACCGAAAAGGTCCTCATCGAATGCTGTCTGGAGCTCTACCACGCCGGACTGGTGGTGGGTATCCAGGACCTCGGCGGCGCCGGCCTGTCCTGCGCGACCTCCGAGCTGGCCGCCGCCGGTGACGGCGGGATGCGCATCGAACTGGACCGGGTCCCGCTGCGCGCCGCCGATATGACGCCGGCCGAGGTCCTGTCGAGCGAATCGCAGGAGCGGATGTGCGCGGTGGTGACGCCGGAGAACGTCGAGGCGTTCATGGCCGTCTGCGCGAAATGGGATGTGCTGGCCACGGTGATCGGCGAGGTCACCGATGGTGAGCGGCTGGTGGTCACCTGGAACGGCGAGACCGTGGTGGATGTGCCGCCGCGCACGGTGGCGCACGAGGGTCCGGTGTACGAGCGCCCGGTGCGGCGTCCCGACAGCCAGGACGCCCTCAACGCCGACACCCCCGACGAGCTGCCGCGACCGAAAACGGCCGAGGAACTGCGCGAGACCCTGCTGAAGATGGTGGCCAGCCCGCAGCTGTGCAGCCGCAAATGGATCACCGAGCAGTACGACCGCTACGTACGCGGTAACACCGTGCTCGCCGAATACGCCGACGCCGGCATGATCCGGGTGGACGAGGAGACCGGCCGCGGTATCGCGCTGGCGACCGACGCCTCCGGGCACTACACCAAACTCGACCCCTACACCGGCGCGCGGCTGGCCCTGGCCGAGGCGTACCGGAATGTGGCCAGCACCGGCGCCACCCCCAAGGCCGTGACGAACTGCCTGAACTTCGGCTCGCCGGAGGACCCGGCGGTCATGTGGCAGTTCCAGCAGGCCGTCCGCGGTCTCGCCGACGGCTGCGTGGAACTCGGTATCCCGGTGACCGGCGGCAATGTCAGCTTCTACAACCAGACCGGTGAGAACGCGATCCTGCCCACACCGGTGGTCGGTGTGCTCGGCGTCATCGACGATGTGCACCGCCGCATCCCCACCGGCCTGGGCCTGGAACCGGGGGAGACCCTGATCCTGCTGGGCGATACCCGCGACGAGTTCGGCGGGTCGGTATGGGCGCAGGTGGCGCACGGCCATCTCGGCGGCCTGCCGCCCCAGGTCGACTTCGCCCGCGAGAAGCTCCTCTCGGAGATACTCACCGCCGGTTCCCGGGACGGCATGATCAGCGCCGCCCACGATCTCTCCGAGGGCGGCCTGGCGCAGGCCGTCGTGGAGGCCGCGCTGGCCGGAGAGACAGGCTGCCGGGTACTGCTGCCGGAGGACGCCGACCCGTTCGTCATGCTCTTCTCCGAATCGGCCGGCCGGGTGCTGGTGGCCGTCCCGCGTTCGGAGGAGACCCGGTTCACCCGGATGTGCACGGCCCGGGAACTGCCCTGGGTGCGTATCGGCGTAGTGGACCAGGGTGCCGACTCCATCGAGGTCCAGGGCCAGTTCTCGGTGCCGATGGCCGAGCTGCGCGCCGCCCACGAAGGCACCCTGCCTGCCCTTTTCGGGGCCGGAGCCTGAGCCCGGAGGGCGTGTGCCACGCCGTCGGCGGCCCCGGCCGCCGCCCGTGACCGGCCGCGCCCTCCATACTGGTCTGGTGCTGGAAACCGCCGATACCGTGACGAGATTGCGGTCCCGGTGTGTCGCGGTGGTCCGGCGCACGGAACGGATCATCGACCTCAACTATGTGGGTCTGGTGGTCGCGACGGTGTTCTTCGCGCTGTCGGTCTCCCCGTCGCTGCTGCCGCGCGACTGGATGTTCCAGGGGCTGATCAGCGGTATCAACGCCGCGATCGGGTACGGCGTCGGCTGTCTGCTGGAGTGGATGTTCCGGTTGTGGATCCGGCCGCGGCTGCGCCGGATCCCGACACCGCCCACCTGGACCCGCTACGCGCTGAAATCGGCGGTCCTGCTCACCGCCGCGCTCAGCGCCGGGTACATGCTCGTGCAGTCCGCGCACTGGCAGCGTGAGCTCGCCGCGCTGATGGGGATGGAGGGCACCACCACCCCCGCGTATCTGCGCACCGGCGGGCTCAGTCTCACGGTCGGGATCCTGGTCGTGGCCTGTTACCGGACTCTGCGCGAGCTGACACTGTTCCTGGCCCGCGAACTCAACCGCTGGGTCCGCGTCCCTCGCGAACTCGCGCCGTCGGCGGGGTTCCTGCTGATGGTGCTGCTGCTGGTGACACTGTTCAACGGCGTCGCCGGCCGCGCGTTCTTCGCCGTCGCGAATTCCGCGTTCAGCGTCCGCAACGACAATCGTTCCGAGTACGCCCTCCAGCCCGAACTGCCGCAACGGTCGGGCAGCCCGGATTCCCTGGCTCCCTGGAACACGCTCGGATTCGAGGGCCGCTGGTTCGTCTCGCACGGGCCGAGCGCCGAGCGGATCGCCCGGGTCACCGGCCGGCCCGCGCGGGAACCGGTCCGGGCCTATGTGGGGCTGGAATCGGTCGAGGACACCGACCGGACCCAGGCCGAGCTGGCGGTCGCCGAACTCGAACGTACCGGCGCCTTCGACCGCGAGGTACTGGTGGTGGTCACCACCACCGGTACCGGGTGGGTGAACTCGATGGCCGCCAACGCGATCGAATACATGTACGCCGGCGATTCGGCGATCGTCGCCACCCAGTACTCCTATCTCCCCAGCGCGCTGTCCTTCCTGGCCGACCGGGAGAAGGTCGCGGCGTCGGGCCGTGAGTTGTTCGACGCGGTCTACGACAGAGTCCGCGCCCGGCCGGTCGGCGACCGGCCGAAACTGCTGGTGTACGGGGAGAGTCTGGGCTCGCAGGGATCGGAGTCCGCGTTCGACGGGCTCGCGGATCTGCGGGAGAAGGTCGACGGCGCGCTGTGGGTGGGCCCGCCCAACTCCAACCGGCTGTGGCAGCAGTTCGTCAGCCGCCGCGATCCGGGTTCACCCGAGACCGCGCCCGTCTACGCGGATGGCCTGGTGATCCGATTCGCCGCCGGCCGTGACGATCTGTCCCGTCCGGGCCCGGAATGGCGGGCGCCGCGCATCGCCTACCTGCAGCATGCCTCCGATCCGATCGTCTGGTGGTCACCGGATCTGGCTCTCACCCGGCCGGACTGGCTGTCCGAACCGCGTGGCAGCGATGTCACACCGCGGATGCGCTGGGCGCCGCTGGTGACCTTCTGGCAGGTGTCCGCCGATCTCACCAACGCCCAGGGCGTCCGCGACGGACACGGTCACCGCTACGGCAGCCTGGTGATGGACGGCTGGGCGGCCGTGGCCCAGCCGCCGGGCTGGAATCCCGGACTGGCCGAGCGGATCCGGCTGGAGATCGAGGCCTATGAGGCCTATGAGCGCGAGGTCAAATGAGGTTCCGGGTGCCGCTCGCCGTGGCGTTGCCACTGCTGTGGAACAACTGGCTGCTGCCGCGGACCCGGTTGGATCATCGCGGCCGCACGCTCGCCAACGCGCTGGCCGCGACCGGGTACGCGGTGGCGTTCCACGGTCGTCCGAACTGGGGGTCCGGGCGCGGTCTGCGCGTCGGAATCGGCTGCGCCGCAGTGGTCGCGACGGGGTACGCGCTGGCCTACCGTCTGCCTCCGGTGCGGCGGGCGGCCGGTGGCGGTGGTGACCGCGGCGGCGAGGTGGGTACGGCGGAGTGGGTCGCGGTCCATATTCCGCTCGGCACCGTCTACGCCGAGGAGCTGATCTTCCGCGCCACCCTGGACCCGCTGCTGGACACCGCATTCGGCGCCGGGGCGGGATTACCGGCCGGGGCGGCGGTCTTCGGGCTCTGGCATATCCATCCCGCCCGCGTCGCGGGCGACAGCGTGGCCGCGACCGTGGCATTCACCGGCGTCTCCGGGCTGCTGTTCGGCGCGTTGGCCCGGTGCGCCGGCAGTGCCACCGCGCCCGCGCTGCTGCACTGGGCGGTCAACGCCGGTGGTGCCCTGCTCGCGCGGAAAGCCGCTGCGCGAGTGGCATTCACTGGGCGCGAGCCCGCCGATGATGACAAACTGCGCCGGTGAGGTTGATCGACAGCGACGGATACGGTGTGGAGCTCTCTGTTGCCGGATATCAGTTTCCGGACCATATCGATCCGCGAATCCGGTACGGCTGGCTGGTGATCGCGGGCACCGCGAACTGCCCGGAGGGCAACTGGTCGTTCCGCTGGCAGGCGCTGACGCTGGACGAATCGGTGGAATTGGCCGATTGGCTGAAACGTATCGCCGCCGAGGCGGAACCCGACGGTGAACCGGCGGCCGGCCCGGCCCGGCTGGCCTTCACCGAACCCAACCTGGGTTTCACCGCGACCCGCAGCGGCGACGCCGTCGAACTGGCGATCGCGCTGAACCTGGAGTTCTCGCCACCCTGGGATCGGCGCACCGACGGTGATTCCCCCTTCGTCGTCACCGTGCGCCCGGCGCCCGCCGATATCGCGACCGCGGCCAAGGAACTGGGCGCCGAGGTCGACGGTTATCTGCCGCCCGGCGGCCGGATACCCGGTCGCGGCTGGTGACCGCGGTCCGGCCGGCGCCGCGGGTGATATCTCCCACGTTGCGCACGGACGGGTCCCGGGCTTATGAGCACCACGCCGACGGGCGGTCCGCGCCGTCGATCAGGCAATAGCGCCGGCCGCTGCGGTCGCTCCCACCCGTCCGCATTTCGGCAGGTGAAAGGGGCGTTAACTGCGGCCGAGCGTTTGCTGAACACCGCCGGGCCGCGGTGCGCTACGCCGTGGCGACCGCGATCCGCCCGGCGTGTCGCCGCTTGCCACCGGACTGCCGGTCCGGTGCCACTCGCGCGCCGGACACCCGTAGACTGTCGGTTGCCCCCAACACCCGCCCGACCAGGGAGCATACGGTGACCCACGCCGATCAACCGGCTGCCAGCAATCCCACCGCAACCGACGAGACGGAGAACCCGCCCCGGGAGGAGTGCGGAGTCTTCGGAGTCTGGGCTCCTGGTGAGGACGTGGCCAAGCTCACCTACTACGGCCTGTATGCGCTGCAACACCGTGGCCAGGAGGCGGCCGGTATCGCCGTCTCCGACGGTTCACAGGTGCTGGTGTTCAAGGATCTCGGTCTGGTCAGTCAGGTATTCGACGAGCAAACGCTGGCCGCCATGCCGGGCCACGTCGCCGTCGGCCACTGCCGATACTCCACCACCGGCGCGACGACCTGGGAAAACGCACAACCGATCTTCCGGACCACCGCGGTCGGTTCCGGGCTCGCGCTCGGGCACAACGGCAATCTGGTCAATACCGCGGAGCTCGCCGACCGGGCCCGGGAACTCGGCCTGGTCGCCGGACCGGGGCGCCCCGGTTCGGTGTCGGCCACCTCCGATTCCGATGTCATGACCGCGCTGCTCGCGCACGCCGCCGCGGACTCCAGCATCGAGCAGGCGGCCATGGAGCTGCTGCCCACCGTCCGCGGCGCCTTCTGCCTCACCTTCATGGACGAACACACCCTCTACGCCGCCCGTGACCCGCACGGCGTCCGGCCGCTGGTGCTGGGCCGGCTGGAACGCGGCTGGGTGGTTGCCAGTGAGACCGCGGCCCTCGATATCGTCGGCGCCTCCTTCGTCCGCGAGATCGAACCCGGTGAACTGCTGGCCATCGATGCCGACGGGGTACGTTCGCTGCGCTTCGCCAATCCCGAACCCAAGGGTTGCGTGTTCGAGTACGTCTACCTGGCCCGCCCCGACAGCCATATCTCCGGTCGTTCCGTACACGCCACCCGGGTGGAGATCGGCCGCCGGCTCGCCGGCGAACACCCGGTCGACGCCGACCTGGTGATCCCCGTCCCCGAATCCGGAACCCCGGCCGCGGTCGGCTACGCGCAGGGTTCGGGCCTGCCCTACGGGCAGGGCCTGATGAAGAACGCCTACGTCGGCCGCACCTTCATCCAGCCCAGCCAGACCATCCGCCAGCTCGGTATCCGGCTGAAACTCAATCCGCTGCGCGAAGTCATCCGCGGTAAACGGCTCATCGTCGTCGACGACTCCATCGTTCGCGGCAACACCCAGCGGGCACTCATCCGGATGCTGCGCGAAGCCGGGGCGCTCGAGATCCACGTCCGTATCGCCTCCCCGCCGGTGAAATGGCCCTGCTTCTACGGGATCGACTTCGCATCCCGGGCCGAACTGGTCGCCAACAACGCCGGAACCGATCCGGACGGCCCGGGCGGACCCGCCGATTCCGCCGCCGTCCGCGAAATGGTGGAGGGCGTGCGCCGCTCCATCGGCGCCGACACCCTCGGCTATATCTCCCTGGAGGGCATGGTCGCCGCCACCGAACAGCCGCGGAGCCGGCTGTGCTGTGCGTGTTTCGACGGCAACTATCCGATCCCGCTGCCCACCGAGGCAGCGATCGGCAAGAACCTCCTGGAATTCGGCGGGCGCTCGCACAGCCGGGTACTCACCGAGAACGCGAACGCCAGCGCGCTCAGCCGGCCGTGATCCGGCCGGTCGGCCGCCGTTGCACGTGTCCGGCGCCACGAGGCGGGTTCGACACACATGGGGGTACCGGCCCCACGCGCGCGGGTACGCCAATACACTCAGCTCAGCAGGTAAATCGTCCCGCGGATTCGGTTTGGAGCTTTCCCCGACAATGACTGAGCAGAACGCCACCGGTGCCGGTGCCTCCTATGCCGCAGCAGGTGTGGATATCGAGGCCGGTGACCGGGCCGTCGAGTTGTTCGCCCCGCTCGCGCGCAAGGCCAGCCGCCCCGAGGTGCAGGGCGGGCTCGGTGGCTTCGCCGGGCTGTTCGCATTGAAGAAGAGCTACCGGGAACCGCTGCTCGCCTCCTCCACCGACGGCGTCGGCACCAAGATCGCGGTCGCCCAGGCCCTGGACAAACACGACACCGTCGGCCTGGACCTGGTCGCGATGGTGGTCGACGACCTGGTGGTCTGCGGTGCCGAACCGTTGTTCCTGCAGGATTACATCGCCGTCGGCAAAGTCGTGCCGGAACGGGTCGCCGAGCTCGTCTCCGGTATCGCCGACGGCTGCGTCCGCGCCGGCTGCGCGCTGCTCGGCGGCGAGACCGCGGAACATCCCGGCATGATGGGCGCCGACGACTACGACCTCTCGGCCACCGGCGTCGGCGTGGTCGAGGCCGACGAACTGCTCGGCCCGGACCGCGTCCGCCCCGGCGACGTCGTGATCGCCATGGGCTCCTCCGGCCTGCACTCCAACGGCTACAGCCTGGCCCGCAAGGTGCTGCTCGAGATCGACCGGATGTCGCTGACCGGGCATGTGGAGGAATTCGGCCGCACCCTCGGCGAAGAGCTGCTCGAGCCCACCCGCATCTACGCCAAGGACTGCCTCGCGCTCATCGCCGAAACCGATGTCCGCACCTTCTCCCACATCACCGGCGGCGGCCTGGCCGCGAACCTGGCCCGCGTACTGCCCCCCGGCCTCGTCGCCGAACTCGACCGCGGCACCTGGAACCCGGCGCCGGTCTTCAAGATGATCGCCCAGCGCGGCCGGGTGGAGCGCGAGGAAATGGAGAAAACCTTCAACATGGGTGTCGGGATGGTCGCGGTGGTGGCCCCCGAAGACGTCGACCGCGCCCTGGCCGTCCTCACCGCCCGGCACATCGAATGCTGGACCCTGGGCAGCCTGAAGAAGGCCAAGGACGCAGACGCGCCCCGCGCCGTCCTACTGGGAGACCACCCGCGCTTCTGAAGGTTTGGAGCGATCCCTCCGCGAACGGTGAGTTCGGGGGGTGCCGCTCCGCGGAGGCGGTTCGGCTGTGCTCGTCCGCGGAGGTGAGTTCGGGGTGACCCCTTCGCGAAGTGTGAGTTCGGGGTAACCCCTTCGCGAAGGTGAGTTGGGATGTGCCCCCTTCGCGGAGGTGAGTTGGGATGTGCCCCCTTCGCGAAGGGTGGGGCTGTGATTTTGGAGCGGCTCCGCCGCTCGAGGGTGGGGCCCCGGGGGGCCCGGTTCTTCA
>NZ_JBSFRU010000229.1:0-10712 GCF_053589395.1 Nocardia sp. NPDC003345 | reverse complement strand
GGTGGCGTGGCGCCACCACCCCGGTCCGGACGGTCAGGCGAGTTCGCGTTTCAGGTTGCCCAGCACCTCGTCCTGGATCTTGCGCAGGCCCAGCGGCGCGAAGATGCCTTCGAAGATGCCCTTGATGCCGCCCGCGCCCTGCCAGACGGTGTCCAGGGTCACCAGCGAACCGGTACCGGCCGGGGTGACGGTCCAGGTGCTGACGAGCGTGGAATTGGCGTCCTTCTCGGTGACCACCTGATCGGCGACGGTGACCTGGGCGCGAATATTGCGCACCCGGCTCTCGGTGGCCTGTAGCGTCCATTCGGCGACGGTTCCGTCGCCCTGACCGCCCTCGACCACCTTGTAGTCGCGGTAATGCGCCGAGAGAATCTTCGGGCGCACCTCCGTGTAATCGGTGACCGCCGCCAGCGTGCGCTGCGGGTCTGCGGCGACCTCGATCGAGCTGCCGGCTTTGACCTGTCCCACGGTGAACTCCTATCCGGATACGTTGTGACAGCCCTATCCTGCTGGGTACCCGGCGCGCTGTCGCGTGCGGGGCGTGAACGGAATCCAGACAATTCCGGAAAATGCCGTCAACCACTGCGTACACCTCGTCGAACGCGATGCAACGGATATGTGACATTTCGCCCTCGGGACTCCCCCCGCGGTGGCCGCTCGAGTCCATGTAGGACTAGCGTCTAACCGTGGCAATGAGTCTGTTGGGGAAGGCCGGCCACAATCCGGCCGCAGTTGAATCCGGGTTCGCCGCATATCGGGCAGGTGTCGAACGCCTGCTCGCGAGCTACCGTGCCATCCCGGCGGGCGCCGATGTGCGACTGGCCAAGAAAACCTCGAACCTGTTCCGCGCGCGGGCGAAGAACACCGCGCCCGGTTTGGACGTTTCCGGGCTGACCCGGGTGATCGAGGTCGATCCCACGGCCAAAACCGCCGAGGTCGCGGGTATGACCACCTACGAGGATCTGGTCGCCGCGACGCTCCCCTACGGCCTGGCCCCGCTGGTGGTGCCGCAGCTCAAGACCATCACCCTCGGCGGCGCGGTCACCGGACTCGGGATCGAATCG
Source organism: Nocardia sp. NPDC003345 (assembly GCF_053589395.1). NCBI lineage: Bacteria > Bacillati > Actinomycetota > Actinomycetes > Mycobacteriales > Nocardiaceae > Nocardia > Nocardia sp. NPDC003345. Next base: position 9,648 of record NZ_JBSFRU010000229.1, on the reverse strand, counting down.
ACCTCGTTCCGCAACGGCCTGCCCCACGAATCCGTACTCGAGATGGAAGTGCTCACCGGCGCCGGTGAGCTGGTCACCATCACCCCGGACGGGGAAGCCGGGGATCTGTTCCGCGGTTTCCCGAACTCCTACGGCACCCTGGGCTATACGACCCGGCTGAAGATCGAGCTGGAACCGGTGCGCCCCTATGTCACCCTGCGCCATCTGCGATTCCACGACCTGCGTGAACTCGAAGCCACCCTGGACCGGATCGTGCGGGAGCGCAGTCACGACGGGGAACCCGTCGACTATCTCGACGGTGTCGTCTTCAGCGCGGACGAGAGCTACCTGACGCTGGGCCGGCAGACCGACGAACCCGGCCCGGTCAGCGATTACACCGGGATGGATATCTACTACCGCTCCATCCAGCACGACGGCCCGGAGCCGAAACGCGACCGGCTCACGATCCACGACTACCTGTGGCGCTGGGATACCGACTGGTTCTGGTGCTCGCGCGCCTTCGGCACCCAGAATCCACGGATCCGCCGGTTCTGGCCCAAACGCTACCGGCGCAGCAGTTTCTACTGGAAGCTGGTCGCGCTGGACCACCGCTACAACATCGGCGACAAGCTCGCCGCGCGTAAGGGCAACCCCCCGCAGGAGCGGGTGGTGCAGGATATCGAGGTACCGGTGGAGCGCACCGCGGATTTCGTGGAATGGTTCCTGCGCGAAATACCCATCGAACCCATCTGGTTGTGCCCGTTGCGGCTGCGCGATACCGGTAATCCCGGTGACGAGCGTCCGTGGCCGCTGTATCCGCTGCGGCCCGCGCACACCTACGTGAACATAGGCTTCTGGTCGGCCGTTCCGAAAACGGCCGGGCAGATCGATGGCGCGGCGAATCGCGCCATCGAAAAAACCGTCACACAATTCGACGGACACAAATCCCTGTACTCGGACTCGTTCTACGAACCCGAGGAATTCGCCGCCCTGTACGGCGGTGAAAGCTACAAAGATTTGAAGAAACGCTACGATCCCGGCCAGCGCCTGCTGGATCTGTATTCGAAGGCGGTGCAACGCAGATGACGACATTCAAGGACAGATCCGACGCTTTCGCGGACCTGGGCACCCGGCTCAGTATCGCCGAGGTGGTCGAAGCCCTGGTCGACGGTGATGTTCCCATCAAGCTGACCGCGTACGACGGCAGCACCACCGGTCCCGTGGACTCCGAGTTCGCACTCGAGATCCGCAACCCGCGTGGTATCAACTATCTCGCCAACGCCCCCGGTGACCTCGGTCTCGCGCGGGCCTACATATCCGGTGATATGGACGCCGCCGGCGTCCACCCGGGTGATCCGTACGAAATCCTCGCGGCCATGACGGATCTGAAGTTCAAACGGCCGTCGGCGCTGTCGCTGGTGGCCATCGCCCGGTCGCTCGGATGGGAGCGGTTGCGGCCGGTTCCGCCGCCGCCGCAGGAGACCCTGCCCCGGTGGCGCCGGATCGCCCTGGAGGGTTTGCGCCACTCCAAGACCCGCGACGCCGAGGTCATCCACCATCACTACGACGTCTCGAACACCTTCTACGAGTACGTTCTCGGCCCGTCCATGACCTACACCTGCGCCTGTTACGGCGACCGGGACTGGTCACTGGAGCAGGCCCAGGAGAACAAGTACCGGCTGGTCTTCGAGAAGTTGCGGCTGAAGGAGGGCGATCGCCTGCTCGATATCGGCTGCGGCTGGGGCGGTATGGTCCGCTACGCCGCCAAACGCGGTGTCCGGGTCATCGGCGCCACGTTGTCGGCCGAACAGGCGGCCTGGGCGCAGCGCAAGATCGCCGAGGAAGGGCTCGGCGATCTCGCCGAGGTACGGCATTCGGACTACCGGGATATCGCCGAGTCCGGGTTCGACGCGGTGTCCTCGATCGGGCTGACCGAGCACATCGGGGTCCAGAACTACCCGTACTACTTCCGGTTCATCCAGGGCAAGCTGCGCGACGGCGGACTGTTCCTCAACCACTGCATCACCCGCCACGACAACACCCGCACCACCAAGGCCGGGGATTTCATCGACCGCTATGTGTTCCCGGACGGCGAACTGATCGGCTCCGGGCGCATCATCAGCGAGATCCAGAACGTCGGGCTCGAGGTACTGCACGAGGAGAACCTGCGTGAGCACTACGCGCTGACCCTCGCCGAATGGTGCAAGAACCTGGTGGCCAACTGGGATGCCTGCGTGGCGGAGGCCGGTGAGGGCACCGCCAAGGTGTGGGGCCTGTACATGGCGGGCAGCAGGCTGGGGTTCGAACGCAATGTCGTGCAGCTGCATCAGGTGCTCGGCGTGAAACTCGGCCCGGGCAAACTCCCGGAGGTCCCGCTGCGCCCCTGGTGGCAGCCCTAGCCGCCCATCAGGTGAGCAGGTCGTCGAGGAACCGGATGGGCACTCGCGTCCCGCTCAGGGTGCGTACCGCGTCGGTTCCGTCCGGCGCGGTCAACGGCAGATCGTCGCGCAGCACGCGCAGGATCTCGAGGACGGCCGGCCCCGCGTCCAGCAGGGGCCGGCTCCACCCGAGCTCGGCACAGGTGGCGACCGCGGGTGCCAGTAGTGCCGCCGCTTCCCCCACCCAGCCCGCGGCGGCCAGGCATTCGGTGAGCAGCAACGACATATCGAGTCCGGCCCGCGGCCTGCCCTGATCCCGGGTCCGGCTGTGCAGTGCCCGGGCGTGGCGGGCGGCGCGTTCGTCCTCGTCGCGACTCCCCGCGGCGAGGAGTTCCCGGATGACGGCCAGCTCGTCGGCCTCCACGCTCAGGGCCGTCGGCGCCTCGATCACGGTGCCCGGTTCGCCCGCCGGTGCCAGTCCGCGCGCGGTACTGCCGTTGTTCAACGGCCCGGCCTCGGGCGGTAGGACGCCCAACCGGACCTGTTCGGCGCGGACCTGCGCGGCCAGCCGGCCGAGCTGGTTGTCGGCGGCGATACGCGCCCCTTCCGCGAGCCGTACCGTGGCCGCCGGGAGGTCACCGCGCAACGCCTTCACCCGGGAGCCGGTGACCAGGGTCGCGATCAGTGATTCGATCGGCCCGACCCGCGCCACGAGCTGGTAGCTCTCGTCCAGCAATTCCTCGGCCGCCGCCAGATCGCCGCGCCGGTACCGGAGTTCGCCCAGCAGCCCGGCCGCGGCACGGACACCGTTGGAGCGCGGTCCCGCCCGCGTCTGCGCGACCTCGTACGCCCGCTGATAGGCGCTGAGGGCGGCCGGGACGTCGAGCTGTTCGTAGGCGATCAGTCCGCGTCCGCACCAGGCGAAGATCTCGCCCAGCGGCTCGCGCGACCGCTCCTGATACGAGCGGGCCCATTCGAGCATCTCGGCCGCCGCCGGGAAGTCGAACTCACAGATCCGCACGTAGGCGTGGATATTGGCCGCGGTGGCCACCGTCCAGGCGGGAAGTTCGTCCGGATGACGCAGCGATTCGGCCACCCGGTCCTGCACGCCGGCGGACCGGTCGTGGGAGATCTCGTCGGCGGCGGCGAGTACCTCGGCCTGGCATCGTTGCCGGCGCACCTCGCCGTCGTCATCGGTACTGCGGGAGAGCGCGTTCGACAACCGGTTCAGTGCCGACCGCGCGGCGGTGGACTGCTGCAGGTTCACATTCGCCCGGGCCACCGCCATCAGCAGTTTCGACCGTGACGCGACCTGCTGCACCGGCAGTTTCGAGACCGACCCGAGCAGGGTCGCCACCCGGGAACCGTCGATCAGATCCATTCCGCCGCTCTCCAGCAGGTCGAGGGCGGTTTTGAAATCCGTTCCGGCCAGCGAATGATCCACCGATTTCCGCAGCAGCTGATGTTCGGCGTACCAGCGGGCGGCCCGCCGGTGCAGGGTCCGCACCCGCCCGGTGCGGTTGCGTTCCAGGCGCGCCCGCAGATACTCGGCGAACAACGGCTGCATCCGGAACCAGTCGGGGTCCTCGTCGGTGCGTCGCAGGAACAGTTCCCGCCGCTCGGCCTGTTCGAGTAGCTGCGCGGCCTGTTCCTTGCCGGTCAACGCGGCGGCCAGCGAAGCGTTGACCACCTCGGCCACCGAGATATCGGACAGGAAGTCGAGCATCTCGGGTTCGAGGGAGTCGAGGACGTTCTCCGCGAGGTATTCGCGGATTCCGTGCCCGCCCTCCGACATCCGGGCCAGCAGGCGGGTGGGATCGGGGTCGTCGCGCAGCGCGAGCGCGATGAGCTGGACGGCGGCGGGCCAGCCGTCGGTGGCCGCGTACAGCTTGTCCAGCTGGTCGGAGTCCAGGGCGAAACCGTTGCGCTGGACCAGGATCTCCCCGGTCTCGGCGCGGGTCAGGCACAGTTGCTCGGAGTCGATCTGCACCAGTTCGTCGTTCACCCGCATCCGGCCGATGGGCAGATCGGAGGCGTCGCGGCTGGTCACCACGAATCGCAGATGATGGCAACCGCTGTCCAGCAGTGCCGACAGCACCCGCAGCGCGCCCGGATCGGTGAGACGATGCCAGTCGTCGATGATCACCACCACCGGTTCCCGGCTGGTGTGCAGTTCGTCGATCAGGCTGGATACCGCGTAGGCGACGGTATCGGCCGGGCGCTCCTCCAGCATCTGCCCGAGCCCGGCGCCGATATCGGGACGGACCCGGTGGATGGCCTCGATCAGATGCGCCAGGAACCAGACCTCGTTGTCGTCGCCGCTGTCGATACCGATCCAGGCGGCCGGTAGATCCAGCGTCGCCAGTTCGTCGCGCCATTGTGCCGCCAGCACGCTCTTCCCGAACCCGGCGGGCGCGTGGATCACCGTGAGACGCCGCTCCACCCCGCGGCGCAGGATATCGAGCAGCCGCGGCCGGCGCACCGGCTCCCGGGGTGTACTCGGCGGCCGGAACTTGGTGGCCGGACTCGGCGGCAGCGTCGACGGACCCGGTATCCAACCGCTACCGCCGGCGCGCGGTCCGGGGTGCACCGGCCGCGGTCCGGGCGTACCGGGACGTCCGGCCTCGGACTTTCCGGGCCGGGCCGCGGTACTTCCGCGCGGGCCCTCGAATCCGGATGTCGCCGGCAGCACGGGCGCGGCCCCGCCGAGCACCGCGCTACGCGAGCCCGCCTGTGTGGGATGCAGCAGCGGCCAGCTGCGACGCGCCGTCACCGAGGGCCGGTCGTACGGCGGGGCCGCCGCGTCCAGCCCGGTGACCTCCGGATCCAGCAGCGCCATCTCGTCGGGGACCTGGCCGTGGGCACTCTGCACCGCGCGGAGCATCTCTCCGAATTCGTAGGCCGATTCCGGCCGGTCGGCCGGATCCTGGGCCATGGCTTCTTCGATCACCGCCGCGACATCGGCGGGAATATCCTGTTCGCGCAGGTCGGGAACCGGCTGCGTGGTGATCCGCAGGAACTGCGCGACCACCCGCTCCCCCGCCTGCCGCTCGAACGCCGCGTGGCCGGTGAGCAGCGCGAAAAGGGTCGCACCCAGGCCGTAGACATCCGAGCGCACCGTGGGGTCGGCGCCTTTGAGCACTTCGGGAGCGGTGAAGGCGGGCGAACCGGTGATCTGGCTGCTCGAGGTGCGGAAACCTCCCGGCATCCGGGCGATTCCGAAATCGGTGAGCTGCGGCTCGCCGTACGAACTGAGCAGCACATTCGCCGGTTTCACATCACGATGCAGAATGCTGGTCCGGTGCGCGCTCTCGATCGCGCCGGCCAGTTTCACCCCGGCGCGCAGCGTATCGGGCCAGCCGAGCGGGCCGTGATCGTGCACCAGCCGTTCCAGCGAACCATGCGTGGCGAACGGCATCACGATGAAGGGCAACCCGCTGGCGGTGACGTCGACCTGCAGGATGTCGACGATATTCGGATGCCCGGACAGCCGGCCCATGGCGTGTTCCTCACGCAGGAACCGTTCCCGGCTCTCCGGATCGAGATCCGACGACAGCACCTTCACCGCGACCACCCGGTCCAGCGCCCGCTGCACGCATCGGTAGACGATGCCGAAACCACCGCGCCCGATCTCCTGCGCCTCGGTGAACCCCATGGCCGCCAGCTCGGCGGCGATCTTCTCCGATTCCTCGGCCCCCGCCCGGGCATCGGGCCCCGGCACCGCCATGGTGGGTTCCGGGCCCGGCCTGCCCCGCCCGACCGCCTCACCTTCCGCGGGCTCGCTCACGGGAGCATCGGCGGCTACGTAGGCGTTCTCCGATTCGCGGCCCTCCGGGCCCGAACGCGCTCGTGGAGTCATCTCACCACCTCGCACTCGTAACGAATCGGCTGCGGCTCCGGGACCACCGCGATACCGTTCCGGTCCTCATCTCCAACGTAGCGCGCCACAAACCCCGATGCGCGGGATTCCTGGCCGTTCGCGTGTCTACCTCGACCGATCCGATATCGACCGGTGACGTATCCGGCGAACACCCGCCTATACACGCCATATTCGGAGACTTGTCGGCGGGATACCCCGTTCGCACGGCGATCACCGCCGCGCGAGCCGAATCGGCATCCGAACAAGACCCGGCCGTGACCCGGCCGCCACCGTGGACGGTCCCGGCCCGAAACGCGACCACCCGCCCCACGCGGTGCGTGGGACGGGTGGTTGCCGGTCGTTCCGGGAGGTACACCGCCCGGTCCGGATCCTTACTTACGCAGCGAGGCCGGAACCTCGAAGCGCTTGCCGTACTTCTGGGCCAGTTCGTCGGCGCGGGCCACGAACCCGGCCTGGCCGCCCGGGTAACCGACGATGAACTGGTGCACACCACCGGTCCAGGCCGGGAACCCGATGCCGAAGATCGAGCCGATGTTCGCGTCCGCGGTGGACTCGAGCACGCCCTCGTCGAAACACTTCTGGGTCTCGATGGCCTCGGCGAACAGCATCCGGTCGATCAGGTCCTGCAGCGGCGCGTTGAAATCGCGCACAGTCTTGAAGTGCTCACGCAGCTGCGGCCAGATGTTGAGACGCTTGCCGTTCTCGTCGTACTCGTAGAAACCGGCCTTCTCCAGACGGCCCGGACGACCCTGTTCGACCATGTAGTCGACCACGTCGATGGCCGGATGCCGTTCGGTGCCCATGGCGGCGTCGCCGGCCTTGGCGGCCGCCTCGGTCTCCTTGGCGATCTTCTGCATGAGCTTCATGTTCAGCTCGTCGGTCAGCTGCAGCGGCGGGGCCGGGTAGCCCGCCTGCGAACCGGCCTGCTCGATGGTCGCGGGCTCGATGCCCTCGCCCAGCATGGCGATCGCCTCGTTGACGAAGGTGCCGATCACGCGGGAGGTGAAGAAGCCGCGGCTGTCGTTGACGACGATCGGGGTCTTCTTGATGGCGAGGGTGTAGTCGAACACCCGGGCCAGGGCCTCGTCGGAGGTCCGCTCACCCTTGATGATCTCCACCAGCGGCATCTTGTCGACAGGCGAGAAGAAGTGGATGCCGATGAAGTCTTCCTGGCGCTTCACGCCCTCGGCCAGGCCGGTGATCGGCAGGGTCGAGGTGTTGGAGCCCAGCAGCGCGTCCGGGGTGACGATGTCCTCGATCTCCTGGAACACCTTGTGCTTGAGCTCGGTGCTCTCGAAGACGGCCTCGATCACGAAGTCGACGCCTTCGAAATCGGCGACATCGGCGGACGGCTTGATCCGGTCGAGCAGCGCCTTGGACTTCTCCTCGGTGGTCTTGCCCCGGGACAGCGCCTTGGCCTCGATCTTCTCCGAGTAGTTCTTGCCCCGCTCGGCCGCCTCGATGGTGACGTCCTTGAGCACGACCTCGTAGCCGGCCTTGGCCGATACGTAGGCGATACCGGCGCCCATCATGCCCGCGCCGAGTACGCCGACCTTCTTGATCTCCTTCTTGGGGACATCCTTCGGGCGCGAACCACCGTTGTTGATGGTCTGCAGATCGAAGAAGAAGGCCTGGATCATGTTCTTCGCGACCGGCCCGGTGAGCAGGTGCACGAAGTAGCGGGACTCGATCAGCGACGCGTCGTCGATGCCGACCTGCGAGCCCTCGACCGCCGCGGCCATGATGGCGCGCGGGGCGGGCATATTGGCGCCCTTGAGCTGCTTGCGCAGGTTGGCCGGGAACGCGGGCAGGTTGGCCGCGAAGGCCGGCGAGGCGGGGGTGCCGCCGGGGATCTTGAAGCCCTTCTTGTCCCAGGGCTGCACGCCGCCCTCGGGGTTGGCCTTGATCCACGCCTTGGCCGCGGGGACCAGTTCGTCGATGGAGCCGACCAGCTCGTCGACCAGGCCGATCTCCTTGGCCTTGGCCGGCTTGTTGCGCTGGCCCTGCAGCAGCACGCCCATGAGCGCGGTCTGCAGGCCGAGCATGCGCACGGTGCGGATGATGCCGCCGCCGGCGGGCAGCAGGCCGAGGGTCGCCTCCGGCAGGCCGATCTGCGAACCGGGGACATCGGCGGCGATCCGGTGATGGGTCGCCAGCGCGATCTCCAGGCCACCGCCGAGCGCGGCGCCGTTGATGGCGGCGACGACGGGCTTGCCGAGGGTCTCCAGCCGGCGCAGCGCCGACTTGATCTCGTTCAGCTCCGCCATCAGCTCGGGGCCGTTGTCCGGGCCGACCTGCATCATGTTCTTCAGGTCGCCGCCGGCGAAGAAGGTCTTCTTCGCCGAGGTCAGCACGACACCGGCGATATCGTCCTTCTCGGCCTCGAGGCGCTCGACCGTCGCGGTCATCGACTTCTTGTAGAGGTCGTTCATCGTGTTGGCGCCCTGGTTCGGATCGTCCATCGTCAAAACGACGATGCCGTCCGAATCCTTCTCCCAACCGATCATGTTGGCTTCGCTCACAGCTCTGTGTCTCCTTGTTGAATCAGTGACCGGTGGGATCAGACCCGCTCGATGATGGTGGCAACACCCATGCCGCCGCCGATGCACAGCGTGACCAGGGCGTACCGGGCGTTACGACGCTCCAGCTCGTCGACCATGGTGCCGGTGATCATGGCGCCGGTGGCGCCCAGCGGGTGGCCCATGGCGATGGCGCCGCCGTTGACGTTCAGCTTCTCGTCCGGGATCCGCAGATCCTTCTGGAACTTCAGCACCACGGAGGCGAACGCTTCGTTGATCTCGAACAGGTCGATATCGTCGACCGTCAGACCGGCCTTGGCCAGCACCTTGTGCGCCGCCGGAGTCGGGCCGGTGAGCATGATGGTGCTGTCGGCGCCGCTGGTGGCGGTGGCGACGATCCGGGCGCGCGGGGTCAGGCCCGAGGCCTTACCGGCCTCTTCGGTGCCGACCAGGACCAGCGCGGCACCGTCGACGATGCCGGAGCTGTTGCCGCCGTGGTGGACGTGCTCGATCTTCTCCACGAAGTGGTACTTCTGCAGCGCCACCGCGTCGAAGCCGCCCATCTCGCCGACGCCGGCGAACGACGGGTTCAGCTTGGCGAGATCTTCCAGGGTGGTGCCGGGACGCATGTGCTCGTCACGATCCAGCACGGTCAGGCCGTTGATGTCCTTGACCGGGACGATCGACTTGGCGAAGTAGCCGCCGGTGGTGGCCTTGGCGGCCAGCTCCTGCGACCGCACCGCGTAGGCGTCGACGTCTTCCCGGCTGAAGCCCTCGATGCTGGCGATCAGGTCGGCGCTGACACCCTGCGGTACGACGTAGGTGTCGTAGTTGGTGGCCGGGTCGAGCATCCAGGCGCCGCCGTCGGAGCCCATGTCCCGCGTGCCCATGG
>NZ_JBSFRU010000228.1:0-10717 GCF_053589395.1 Nocardia sp. NPDC003345 | reverse complement strand
CACCGGCAAATTCACCATGGCCGATGTGCTCAGCTTCCGGCTGAAGCAGCGTCCGGTCCGGACCGCGGCGGCCATCAGCACCCTGGCGGTCTCGCTGTTCTATCTGCTCGCGCAGATGGCCGGGGCCGGTGGTCTGGTGGCCTTGCTGCTGGACGTCTCCAGTAAGACCGGCCAGGCCGTGGTGATCGCGGTGGTCGGTGTGCTGATGATCGTGTATGTGCTGGTGGGCGGTATGAAGGGCACCACCTGGGTGCAGATCATCAAGGCCGTCCTGCTCATCGCGGGCGCCGCCATCATGACCGTGATGGTGCTGGCGAAATTCGGGTTCGACGTCTCGGAGATCCTGGGGGGCGCGCAGGCCGCGATCACCGGTTCGGAGAGCGAGAAGGTCGCCGCCCGTGATGTGCTCGCACCCGGAGCCCAGTACGGCGGCAGTGAGATGTCGAAATTGAACTTCGTCTCGCTGGGGCTGGCCCTGGTCCTCGGCACCGCCGGCCTGCCGCATGTGCTGATGCGGTTCTACACCGTGCCGACCGCCAAAGAGGCCCGCCGCTCGGTGGTCTGGGCGATCGCGCTGATCGGTGCCTTCTACCTGTTCACGCTGGTCCTCGGCTACGGCGCGGCCGCCATCGTCGGCCCGGACCGGATTCTCGGCGCGGCCGGCGGGCAGAACTCGGCGGCCCCGCTGCTGGCATTCGAACTGGGCGGGGTGATCCTGCTCGGGATCATCTCCGCGGTCGCGTTCGCGACGATCCTCGCCGTGGTGGCGGGCCTGACCATCACCGCTTCGGCCTCGTTCGCGCACGATATCTACGCCAATGTGATCCGCCGCGGCAAGGTCGACGACGATGCGCAGGTCCGGGTCTCCCGGATCACCGCCGTGGTGATCGGTCTCCTGGCGATCGGGCTGGGCATCCTCGCCAACGGCCAGAACATCGCGTTTCTGGTGGCGCTGGCCTTCGCGGTCGCCGCGTCGGCGAATCTGCCCACGATCCTGTACTCGCTGTTCTGGAAGCGGTTCAACACCAGAGGCGCGCTGTTCAGCATGTACGGCGGACTGATCTCCACCATCGTGCTGATCGTGTTCTCCCCGGCGGTCTCGGGATCGTCCACGGCCATGCTGCCGGACCTGGACTTCGACTGGTTCCCGCTGTCGAACCCGGGCATCGTCTCCATCCCGCTGGCCTTCCTGCTCGGTGTGGTGGGCACCTACCTCGGCGGTAAGGACAGCGAGGATCCGGTCAAGGCCGCGGAAATGGAAGTCCGGTCGCTGACCGGCGTCGGCGCCGAAAAGGCCGTGGTGCACTGAATCCGGAAGTCCGGGCCGGCGTCGCGGCGCCGGCCCGGGCCGGTGCACACGCCGGCCGGTCCCCGCTCTGTGAGGGTGAGCGGGGGCCGGCCGCTGTCGTTCAGGGCCGGATACCGGGCCGGAACTTGGGCACTCGCATACTCACCTTCGTACCCGCGCCGGGCGCGGTATCCACCACCAGGCCGTAGTCGTTGCCGAACGCGGCACGCAGCCGGTCGTCGACATTGGCCAGGCCGATATGCGCGGCCTCCCGTCCGGCGCCGGGCCCGGTGCCCGCCGCGTCCAGTGATCCCGACCGCAGCAGTTCGGGATCCATTCCCGCGCCGTCGTCCTCGACACTGATCACACAGTCGGTGCCCACATCCCGCGCCTCGATGGTCACCGTGCCCCCGCCGGGCGTGCCCGCCAGACCGTGCCGGACCGCGTTCTCCACCAGGGGTTGCAGGGCCAGGAACGGCAGGGTCACCGGCAGCACCTCCGGGGCGATTCGCAGCCGTACCTGCAGGGCGTCACCGAACCGGGCCCGCTCCAGTTCCAGATAGCGCTCGATATTGCGCAGTTCGTCGGCCAGGACCGTGTATTCGCCCGCGGCCCGGAACGAGTACCGGGTGAAATCCGCGAAATCCAGGATGAGTTCGCGGGCCCGGGCCGGATCGGTGCGGACGAACGAAGCGATGGTGCTGAGCGCGTTGTAGATGAAATGCGGGCTGATCTGAGCCCGCAGCGCCCGCACCTCGGCCCGGTCGAGCCGGGACCGCGACGCGTCGAGTTCGGCCAGTTCCAGCTGCCCGCAGGCATACCGGGCGACCTCGGCGAGCGCGCCGAGCGTCCCGGGGCCCGGCCGGGTGCCGGTGACCATGCCGAGCGCCCCCGCCACCACCCCGCTGTCGGTGAGCAGCGGCTGGGCCACCAGGGTGCGGCCCGGCCGCTCCGGATCGGGAACCTGGACGAGCACCGGCCGTTCGCCGGCCAGCGCACGCTCGGCCGCCTCGGTGAACTCGCCGGTCAGGCCCCGGTGCATCCCGTCCCATGCCAAGAGTTCGCCGTCCGGACCGGTCACGCCCAGTCCCTCGGCTCCGATGAGGGCACGTAGATGCGGTGCGGCGTCCAGCGCGGATTCCGGCGTCAGCCCACGGCGCAGTGACCGTGCCGCGAGTGATGCGGTGTGCAGCGCGGCGTGCACCGCGCGTTCGGCGGGCGTCGTGACGAGCCGGCGCGGGCGGGCCCAGACGAGCAGGGCGGCCGCGAGCACGACCGCCGCGCCGGCGGCCGCCAGTACGGCCGCGGTCACGGTGTGCCCGGGGCCGTGCCGCCGCGTGGTCGCCGGTTCACGCCTGCACCACCTGCACCGTCCCACCTGCTCGTATCGGCCCACCATCGTGGTGGGCCCGGCCCCGTCCGCGAACAGCTCGCCGGCCCGGGCCGGTCATCGTCTCACGCTTCCCGCGGCAACCGCCATTGCCGCGGGAAACCTTCTCCGGAGGCGATAACCGGCCCGGGCCGGCGACCCGGTGCGGGCCGAGGGCCGGAGCGGCCGGTCGGACGGGCGGGACGCGCCGTACCGGACGGATCGGCGCCGTGCCCGTTATCGGAGGGATCGCGGAGTGCCGGCGCTCACCCCTGGTACTTGGTCACGGTGAAGTCCACCGATCCGGGCTCGGGGATATGGGCGGCGCCGACGGTGACGGTCGCGGTGAACCGGCCGATACCGGGCTGGAACAGGGCCGAGCGGCCGTCGTTCATCCAGTGGCCGGGCCCGTTCGCGGTCTTGGTGACCGCTCCGGTGGCCCCGGTGTCCAGATTGCGCCAGTTCAGGGTGACCGGCAGGTTGCACGAGCCGACGCCGAACATGATGGTCGAGACCGTGAACGCGGCGTGCTCGGGATAGGCGTCGCCGGTGACCGAGGCGTCGAGCTGGGCGACGCAGGGCCCCTCGGCGAGCGAGTAGACCGTATCGAAGGAACCACCGTCGGTCGCGGCGGCCGGAGCCGACGTGGCAGTGAGCGCCGCCACCGCCAGCGCCGCGGCGGCGGCCGGCAGGGTGAGCACCGTCCGTGCTGTCATCGTTCACCTCGCTGGGTCGATCGGGCACTGTGCGGGTCGATCGTCGGACGCGCCGCCGGGTCTCCGGCGGAGAAGCGGTGCGGCGCATCCTCGTACGTGACGCGGACCGACCCTACCAGTGCCGGGCGACACCGGTGATCGAATCGGTGTGCGGATACCGGACACCCCGGCCGACACGCCCGGGTCGCGAGGCGCGCCGCACCGCCGCCGATGCTGTCGGTGGGTTCCCATAAACTCGCTACACCAACCCCCGCCGAGCCATTGGGAGGAAGGACAGATCTTGGCCCCCTCGTCCGGATTCGTTCATCTGCACAACCACACCGAGTACTCCATGCTCGATGGGGCAGCCAAGATCTCCCCGCTGTTCGCCGAGGCGGACCGGCTCGGGATGACCGCGGTCGGCATGACGGACCACGGCAACATGTACGGCGCCTCCGAGTTCTACAACTCGGCGAAGAAGGCGGGGATCAAGCCGATCATCGGGATCGAGGCCTATATCGCGCCCGCGTCCCGGTTCGACACCAAGCGGGTGCTGTGGGGGGATCCGAGCCAGAAGAGCGACGACGTCTCCGGTTCCGGCGCGTACACGCATATGACGATGGTCGCGGAGAACGCGACCGGGCTGCGGAACCTGTTCAAGCTCTCCAGCCTGGCCTCGATCGAGGGCCAGCTGGGCAAGTGGGCGCGGATGGACGAGGAGATCATCGCCGCGCACGCCGAGGGCATCATCGCCACCACCGGCTGCCCGTCCGGCGAGGTGCAGACCCGGCTGCGGCTGGGCCACGAGCGCGAGGCGCTGGAGGCGGCGGCCAAGTGGCAGGAGATCTTCGGCCCGGAGAACTTCTTCCTCGAGGTGATGGACCACGGTCTCTCGATCGAGCGCCGGGTGCGCGAGGGGCTGCTGATGATCAGCAAGCAGCTCGGCATCCCGCCGCTGGCCACCAACGACTGCCACTACGTCACCAAGGACCAGTCCACCAACCACGAGGCGCTGCTCTGCATCCAGACCGGCAAGACGCTCTCGGACCCGACCCGGTTCAAGTTCGACGGCGACGGCTACTACCTCAAGTCGGCCGACGAGATGCGCGCCATCTGGGACGCGGAGGTCCCCGGCGCCTGTGACAACACGGTGCTCATCGGCGAGCGGGTGCAGTCCTACGACGAGGTCTGGCAGCACCGCGACCGGATGCCGGTCTTCCCGGTGCCCGACGGCGAGACCGAGGCCACCTGGCTGCGCAAGGAGGTCGCCCGCGGCCTGGACCAGCGCTTCCCGGACGGGGTGCCGCGCGAGTACGCCGACCGGGCCGACTACGAGATCAGCGTCATTCTGGAGATGGGCTTCCCGGCCTACTTCCTCGTGGTCGGCGACCTGATCAAGCACGCGCGCGAGGTCGGGATCCGGGTCGGCCCCGGTCGCGGCTCGGCGGCCGGTTCGCTGGTCGCCTACGCCCTGCACATCACGAATATCGACCCGATCCCGCACGGCCTGCTCTTCGAGCGTTTCCTGAACCCCGAGCGCGTGTCGATGCCCGATATCGATATCGACTTCGATGATCGCCGCCGCGGTGAGATGGTGCGCTACGCGACCGAGCAGTGGGGCACCGACAAGGTCGCCCAGGTGATCACCTTCGGCACCATCAAGACCAAGGCCGCGATCAAGGACTCGGCGCGGGTGCTGTTCGGCCAGCCCGGCTTCGCCATCGCCGACCAGATCACCAAGGCGCTGCCGCCGCCGATCATGGCGAAGGACATCTCGGTCTCCGGCATCACCGACCCGGACCACGAGCGGTACAAGGAGGCCGCTGAGGTTCGCGAGCTGATCAACACCAACCCGGATATCGCCAAGATCTACGAGACGGCGCGTGGCCTGGAGGGGCTGATCCGTAACGCGGGCGTGCACGCCTGCGCGGTGATCATGTCCTCGGAGCCGCTCACCGACGCCATCCCGGTGTGGCGCCGCGCCCAGGACGGCGCCATCATCACCGGCTGGGACTACCCGTCGTGCGAGGCCATCGGGCTGCTGAAGATGGACTTCCTGGGCCTGCGCAACCTCACGGTGCTCGGCGACGCCATCGACAACGCCAAGCTCAACCGTGGTATCGAGATCGACCTGGACGCTCTGCCGCTGGACGACGAGGCCACCTTCAAACTGCTGCAGCGCGGCGATACCCTCGGCGTATTCCAGCTCGACGGCGGCCCCATGCGCGACCTGCTGCGCCGCATGCAGCCCACCGCGTTCGAGGACATCGTGGCCGTCGGCGCGCTCTATCGCCCCGGCCCGATGGGCATGAACGCGCACAACGATTACGCGGACCGGAAGAACGGGCGGCAGGAGGTCAAGCCGATCCACCCGGAGCTGGCCGAACCGCTGAAGGAGATCCTGGGCGAGACCTACGGCCTGATCGTGTATCAGGAGCAGATCATGCACGTCGCGCAGAAGGTCGCCGGGTACTCGCTCGGCCGCGCCGATATCCTGCGCCGCGCCATGGGCAAGAAGAAGGCCGAGGTGCTGGCAGCGGAGTTCGAGGGCTTCGAGGAGGGCATGCAGGCCAACGGCTACTCCAAGGCCGCCATCAAGGCGCTCTGGGACACCATCCTCCCGTTCGCCGGCTACGCGTTCAACAAATCGCACGCCGCCGCCTACGGCCTGGTCTCCTACTGGACCGCCTACTTCAAGGCGAACTACCCCGCCGAGTACATGGCCGCGCTGCTCACCAGCGTCGGCGACGACAAGGACAAGGCCGCCGTCTACCTCTCGGACTGCCGCAGGCTCGGCGTGCACGTGCTGCCGCCGGATGTGAACGAGTCGGAGCTGAACTTCGCCTCGGTCGGCACCGACGTCCGGTTCGGCCTCGGCGCGGTGCGTAATGTCGGCGCGAACGTGGTGTCCTCGATTCTGCAGGCGCGCAAGGAGAAGTCGAAGTACACCGACTTCTCCGACTACCTGAACAAGATCGATACCGTGGCCTGCACCAAGAAGGTCACCGAGTCCCTGATCAAAGCGGGCGCCTTCGACTCACTCGGGCATCCGCGCAAGGGGCTTTTGCTCGTCCACTCCGACGCCATCGACGCGGTGATGACCACCAAGAAGGCCGAGGCGATCGGGCAGTTCGACCTCTTCGGCGGGACGGACGCCGACGAGTCGATCACCTCGGTGTTCAACGTCTCGGTGCCGGACGACGAGTGGGAGTCCAAGCACCTGCTGGCGCTGGAGCGGGAGATGCTCGGGCTCTATGTCTCCGGGCATCCGCTCAACGGCGTCGAGCACGTACTGGCCGCGCAGGCCGACACCCAGATCCCGGCCATCCTGGAGGGCGATATCAAGGACGGTACCCAGGTCACCGTCGGCGGTATCCTCGCCTCGGTCAACCGCCGGATCAACAAGAACGGCCTGGCATGGGCATCGGCCCAGATCGAGGACCTCACCGGCGGTATCGAGGTGCTGTTCTTCCCGCAGGCCTACTCGGTGTACGGCATGGACGTGGTGGAGGACGCGGTCGTCCTGGTGAAGGCCCGCGTCTCGATGCGCGACGACCGGATCTCGCTCATCGCCAACGATCTCGCCGTACCGGATCTCTCGGCCATCGGAGTGGCGAAACCGCTCGCGGTGACCATCTCCACCCGGATGTGCACCCCCGACAAGATCGGCGAACTGAAGCGGGTGCTCTCCCGCCATCCCGGTACCTCCGATGTACACCTGCGGCATGTGGGCGCCCGGGAGAAGACCACGGTGCTCAAGCTGGCCGACAGTCTGCGGGTGGAACCGTCGTCGGCGCTCATGGGTGATCTGAAGGCGCTACTCGGCCCGGGTTGCCTGGCGAGCTGAGCCGATCACGCTGTTCCGGACGGCAGGCGTCGGGAGTTCATCGCGATGATCGAGCAGAACTCCCGACCGCCGCTGCTCTGTCCGCGGGTTCCTGCCGCAGGTGGCGGCGGCGAGGTGTCGCGCCGAAAATTGCCTGGTGACCAACTACCCCGACGGCCGTGCCGGTATAGACGCGCGATTGGTCGAACAGCTGATCGCTGCCCAGTTTCCGCAGTGGAGCCGATACCCGGTCACACCCGTGGCACACGACGGCCACGACAACCGCACCTATCGCTTGGGTGCAGAGCTGACCGTCCGCCTGCCCACCGCCGCCGCGTACGCGGCAGCTATCGGCAAGGAGAGCCGGTGGCTACCGGAACTGGGCCCCGCTCTGCCGCTGCGGATCCCGGTCATCGTGGCCGAGGGCGCGCCGAGCCCGGGATATCCGATGCCGTGGTCGGTGCGGCGCTGGATTCCCGGCGAGACCGCCGACCGTTCTCGTATCGTCGATACGGTCGGCTTCGCTGTCTCCCTGGCCGAGTTCATCCGGGCACTTCAGCGCTGCGACACCACCGGAGCCCCGGCGGCCGGCGGGCACAGCTTCTACCGCGGCGCCGCCCTGCGCCACTACGACCGGCAGACCCGCCGCTGCCTGTCGGTGCTGGCCGGGAGCATCGATACCGCCGCGGCCGCCGCGGTCTGGGACCGGGCCCTGGCCACCGAATGGGACCGCCGCCCGGTCTGGTTCCACGGCGATCTCGCTCCCGGCAATCTGCTGGTCGTGGATGGAAGTTTGAGCGCGGTCATCGATTTCGGTACGTGTGGGGCAGGGGATCCCGCCTGCGATCTGGTGCCCGCGTGGACGATGCTGTCCGGCGCCGGCCGCACCGCGTTCCGCGCGACCGTGGGCCATGACGGCGGCACCTGGGACCGGGCCCGCGGCTGGGCGCTCTGGAAGGCGTTGATCACACTCGCCGACGATCCCACGGATCAGCGTGCCCGATCATTGATCGCGGATATCCTCGCCGCGGAGATCTGAACGGCCGAAGGGGAGACCGTGCTCGCGTTCCGGTTCCGCGCGATCGGCTCTGCCTCGGTGACCGATATCGGGCTCCGCCTCAGTGACCGACCGCGACTCCGAGGTACTGGGTATCGATGAAGGCCGGTCCGACGTCGCCCTTGAACACCTCCAGGTCGCGGATGCCGAATCCCGAGGATTCGAGCAGGGCGCGGATATCGCGGTTCAGATGGCAGCCCCCGGCGATCCGTTGCTGGATCGGGTCGAGGCGGTGCTGCCAGCGCTGGACCTTCGGGTCCGGCGCCAGGCCGTGTTCGACGAAGTGCAGGGCGGCGCCCGGTACGAGGACCCGGCGGACCTCGGCGAGAGCGGCGGCGATATCGGGGATGGTGCACATGGTCCAGGTGGACAGCGCCGAGTCGAAACTGTTGTCCGGGAACGGCAGGGCCTGCCCGTCCAGGCCCGCGCGCTCGATCGGCACCTTCGCCGCGGCGAGCCGGCGGGCGGCGAGTTTCCAGCCCAGGTCGGCGGGTTCCACCGCGCTCACCGCGGTGACGGCGGCCGGGTAGAACGGCACGTTGAGGCCGGACCCGAAACCCAGTTCCACGACCCGTCCCGAGAGCCCGGAGCAGACGCGCTCACGCAGCGGATCGTTGGCCTTCACGCCGCAGGCCGTATTCACCAGCCGCGGCACGAAATGATCGCGGTAGATTCCCACGCCCTCCACTCTGGCACTGCCGGCCGGTGAAAGCCATGGGCGACACACGGATCGGTTATACGACGCGAGAAATGGATATTCTGTGTCCGAGTCAGGGAGGTTGCCATGCCCATCAAATATCGTCAGCGCAAGTCCTACGGTCCGCTGAAGCTCAACTTCACCCAGTCGGGCCTGTCCTCGTGGAGTATCAAGATCGGCCCGTGGTCGTGGAACTCGCGGACCAAGAAGAACAGTGTCGATCTGCCCGGCCCGCTGAGCTGGCGGCAGCGCTGAGTTCAGATCGGCCGTAGTTCGATCACCACACCGCCCTGCTGCCAGGTCTGGTAGAGGTCGGCCTGTTCGGGCTCGCCCGCGGCATCGAAGCCGATCCCGTTGTAACCGGCATTGGTCCGGTTGTCGCGGGCGATGATCGCGAACAGGCGCATCACCTCGTCTTCGCCGGTGTGCACGAGCGGATCGAACCGCTCGGGTCCCGCGCCGCGGGTGATCGTCAGGGGCGTGCCCGGTTTCAGGTTCCTCACCCACGGGCGCAATGCCGTACCGATCAGCAGCGCGGACCCGTGCGGGGTGTAGGCGACCGGAATCCGATAGGTGCGCCCGGATTTCCGGCCGACCACCTGCAGCGTCATCAGCCGTTTGCCCACCACCGCGGACAGGCCCGGTACTCGAAGCAGCGTGCGGACGATCGAATTGGTGAGACCCTGCGTACGTCCCGGGGATCGCGGACCATCGGTGGTCGGTGTGCCGTAGGGATTGGGCGCCTTCGCGTCGTCGCTCATACAACCCAGTATCGGCCGCCGCGGACACGATCGGAACCGGCCGCGCGGGAACGGTGGACGGCGGGATGAACGGCTACAGTGGCGGCGTGGTCAATGCCGACTATGCGCCCGGTGATGTCGTCTACTTTCCCGCGGGGCCGTTCCGGGAGATCTGCGCAGTGGTCCGGGAAGTGGACACCGGCCGGGCCCGGCTACGGATCGACTTCGACGAGGGGCTGGTGCATCGTGAGGGCGGCGTGCTGCGTGCCCGCCGGCACAGCCTGACCGTCGGATTCGACGAGGTCGAACTCATCTAGCCCGGAACCGGGCGGGTCCGCCGCGGCCGGTGGCACCGCCCTCACAGGACCTGGTCGAGGAATTTGCGCAGCCGGGGTGTCTCCGCGTCGTCGAAGAGGGCGGCCGGCTCCCCGGACTCCACCACCACTCCGGCGTCCATGAACACGACGTGGTCGGAGACGCTGCGCGCGAAACCCATCTCATGGGTCACCACGATCATCGACATACCGCCGGCGGCCAGTTCGGACATCAGTCCGAGTACGCCTTTGACCAGTTCCGGGTCGAGAGCGGAGGTGGCCTCGTCGAAGAACATGATGTCCGGCTTCATCGCCAGCGCCCGCGCGATCGCCACCCGCTGCTGCTGTCCGCCGGACAGGTTCGCGGGCCGCGAATCGGCGCGGCCGGCCAGCCCGACCACCTCGAGCTGTTCGAGGGCAAGGGCGCGGGCCTCGTCCTTGGACAGGCCGCGCAGTTTCCGTGGGCCGAGCGCGACATTGTCGGCGACGGTGCGATGCGGGAACAGGTTGAACTGCTGGAACACCATGCCGATGCGCTGGCGCAGCCGGTCGGGGTTCTCGGTGAGTACCGATTCGCCGTCGAGGAGAATATCGCCGGAATCGGGTTCGCGCAGCCGGTTCAGAACCCGCAGCAGAGTGGATTTACCCGAGCCCGACGGCCCGATGACCGTGGTCGTCTTCCCGGCGTCGACATGGATGTCCACGCCACGCAGCACCTGGTTGCGGCCCAG
>NZ_JBSFRU010000227.1:0-10758 GCF_053589395.1 Nocardia sp. NPDC003345 | reverse complement strand
AGAATCGATCGCGGTACGCAACCGGTCCAGATCGCGGGCGCAGGCGGCGATCCGGGCACCCTCGGCGAGCAGCATCCGCGTTGTCGCCAGGCCCACGCCGGAACTCGCGCCGGTGACGATCACGGTGCGGTCGATGAGCTGCAGATCCATCGGGTCGGTCTCCTTGGTGGGGGAAGTTTCGGAAAAGCCGGGCGGTGCGGTCAGTGCATGACGAATCCGCCGTCGACCACCAAGGTCTGGCCCGTCAGGTAACTCGCCGCGTCCGAGAGCAGGAACTGCACCGTGCCCGCCACATCGTCCGGGGTCTGTGCACGGTCGAGCACCTGGTTGTCGGCGTAGAGCCGGTACCGTGACGCCGGTACCGTGGCCGTCGCCTCGACCCGGGTGAGGCCCGGCGCGACCGCGTTGACCCGCAGTCCGTGCGGGCCGCCGTCCCGGGCCATCGTGCGGGTCATCGCCATGACCGCGCCCTTGGAGCCGACGTAATGCACCAGGCGCGGCGAGCCGTACAGCGCGGCGTCGGAGGCGATGTTCACGATCGCCCCCGCGCCACCGGAGATCAGCTGGGCGAACAGATGCTTGCTGACCAGCCAGGTACCGAAGGTGTTGACGGTCATCACCTTCTGGAAGAACCCCTCATCGAGTTCCCAGAACGCGTCACCGCCGACACCGTCGGCCAGGGCGGCATTGTTGACCAGCGCGTCCGCGCCGCCCAGATCCTGTACGGCGGCCGCCAGCGCCACCACCGAATCGCGGTCGGCGATATCGGTGACCACCGCGGTCGCGTCGTATCCTTTGGCCCGCAGTTCGTTCTGTGCCCGTTCCGCGAGTTCGGCGCGCATCTCCGCGATAACGATCCGGTCGCCCGCGGCGGCCAGTCGTTCGGCGATCGCGAAACCCAGTCCGCGGCCCGCGCCGGTGACGACGGTCAGTCTGCTCATTCGTTCAGGCCCTTCCAGAACCGCAGGATGTGGTCGGCGATATCCGCCGGCTTCTCCTGTACCGCCGCATGACCGGCGGCCGGGATCAGCCCGAAGCGGGCACCGGGAATGCGATCGGCGAGCAGCCGGGATTCGTCGACGCCGGTGACGATGTCATCGGCACCGACCAGCACCAGCGTCGGCGCGGTTACCGTCGCCAGGTCCGGCCCGGTATCGGTGCGGGCCATGAACTCGGCGGCGGCGCCGTAGCCGGACAGGCGCACGCGCGCCATCTCCGACTCCACCGCGCGGGCGACCTCGCCGTCACAGGCGGGCGAGACCAGACGCGGGGCCCGGGCCGCCGCGAACCCGGCGCTGCCGAGGTCACGCAGTTCGGCCACCCGGGCCCGCATCGCGCGCGCTCGTTCCGGGGTCACCGCGGAACCACGCGTGCTGTCGGCGAGCACCAGGGACCGGACGGCGGCGGGATTCGATACCGCGACGGCGGTCGCGATCACTCCACCCCAGGAGGTGCCGGCCAGATGTACCGGCTCGCCGCCGAGTTCGGCGAGCAGTTCGGACACCGCCGCGCCGTGGTCGTAGAAATCGTCCGATCCGGCCGCGATACGGGTGGGGTCGGCGGATTGCCCGTAACCCGGCGCGTCCCAGCAGTAGGTCCGGTAGCCCGCCGCGCTCAGCAGCTCCGCCAGGGCACCGAAGGTCGCGGCGCTGCCGCCGATACCGTGCAGGAGCAGCACCGGCTCACCCGCGCCGCGGACCTCGAGCGAGATGCCCCGGGCCGACACCCATCGGGTGGGCCGGTATCCGGACTCGGCGACGGCGGTCACGACCGGGTACCCCGGGAATCGCCGCCGCCGTAGAAATAATCGTCGATACCCGGGGTGACCCGGCCACGGTGGCCGAGATCGGGTACCCCGGCCATCGCGGCCCGGACCGTGGTCGTCGGCGGGCCCGCGGTACCCCACTGGTCGGAGAGCTCGGGCGTGCGCTTCCAGGTCCGGCACAACCACCGGTCCTCGTCGATCTGGGCCACCTCGGAGGTGTATTCGCACACCAGCCCGGCCGGATCGGTGAAATAGGAGAAGGTGTTGTCACCCGGGCCGTGCCGGCCGGGACCCCATTGCGGGGCGATACCGCTGCGTTTGAGGCTGCCGAGCCCGCGCATGAAGTGGTCGAGGCTCTCCATCTCGTAGGCGACATGGTTGATGGACGGGAAATCGGCCTGGTTCAGCGCGATCACATGATGGTCGGCGTTGCAGCGCAGGAACGTCATCTGATGTTCGGACCAGTCGGAGATCCGCATCCCCAGGACCTGGGTGTAGAAGTCCGCGGTCCGATCGATATCGCTGGTGTTGAGAACGATATGGGCCAATTTGCGGGGAATCGCGCGGCGCCCGGCCGGTTCCTGCGCCGAGACGGCGAAGGTATCGGCGGACAGTTCGAGGCAGCGTCCCTCCGGGTCCACCAGTTGCAGGCCGTAACCGCCGCCCGCGTCGTCGAGCCGGCCCGGTTCCCGCAGCAGCGGGATACCCAGCTTCTGCAGGGCGCGGGCCGCGTCGTCGACTTCGCGCGGAGTGCCCAGCGCGAACGAGATCCGGTCCAGTGCGTTACCGGCACCGGCACCGAGTTGCAGGACGTGATGTTCGCTGCCGGTGGCCCGCAGCCAGAAGGTGTCACCGTCCTCGTCCACCGTGCTCAGGCCCCATGCCTCGTGATAGAAGTCGCGGGAGCGAACCGGATCGGGCACCGTGACGGATACCGACCGCAACGCCCTGAGGTTGCAGACCGGGGTTCCGGAGAATCGCATTGATCGGCCTTTCTTTCGTGGAGCCGGTTACAGGTCGAGGACGAGTTCGGCCGAGCGGCAGCGGGAAACGCAGACGAACATGGTGCCGCCGGTTTCCTGTTCCTCCGGGGAGAGCAGGAAGTCACGGTGTTCGATATCGCCTTTGACGACGCCGACCTCGCAGGTTCCGCAGATCCCCTCGGTGCACGAACTCTCCACCGGCACCCCGGCGTTCTGCAGCGCGCTCAACACCGACACCTCGGGAGCGACCGGGATCCGCCGGCCGCTCCCGGCGAGGATCACATCGAAGGCGGTGTCCGCGCCGGTGGTGGCGACCGGTTCGGGCGCCTTGAATCGCTCGATGCGCAACTGTCCCGGGTCCGGCAGCGCGTCCCGAACCGCGGTCATCAGCGATTCCGGGCCACAGCAGTAGGCCACGGCGCCGGCCTCGACGCCGGCGAGCAACCCGGCGAGATCGGGATACCGGCCCGCTGCCTCGTCGTCCGCGTGGATCGTCACACGGTCGGCGGGCAGCGCGCCGATCTCGTCGAGGAACGCCAGTGTCGACCGGGATCGTCCGGTGTAGAGCAGCGTCCAGTCCGCCCCGTCGCGGTGCAGGTCCCGCACCATCGACAGGATCGGGGTGATCCCGATACCGCCCGCGACCAGGATGTGGCGGGCCGCGGTCTCGAGCGCGAAGTTGCGGCGCGGCCCCTCGACCTCGAGCAGCCCGCCGACCTGCAGGGTGTCGTGCACCCAGGCGCTACCGCCCCGCGAATCCGGGGTGCGCAGTACCGCCACGGTGTACCGCGACCGGTCCGCGGGGTCCGAGCACAGCGAATACTCGCGGACGAGACCGTTGGGCAGATGCAGGGCGAGATGCGCGCCCGGTTCCCAGGTGGGCAGCTCGGCGCCGGCCGGGTCGGTCAGCGTCACGCTGACGACGCCGTCGGCCTCCCAGGTCTTCTGCTGGACGCGCAGCGTCCGCCTCGTCGGTTCGTCCATCGGTCTCTCCTCGGCCTTCGTCGGCGCCTCGAATCAGCGGGTGACGCCGTACATTTCGGAGCTGGGCGGGTAGGTGGGCAGCTGCGGCTTGGGGGTCCCGATGATCACGCAGAACAGCGCGTCGGCATCGGAGACATTGGCGAGGCTGCGCGGCACACCGGCCGGGACCCGGATCAGGTCGCGGTAGCCGAGGGTGCGCACGGCCTTCTTCGTGCCGTCCTCGACATCGTGGACGGCGACCTCGATTTCGCCTTCCAGTACGTAGAAGACCTCTTCGACGTCGTGGTGGGTGTGCTCGGGCCCGACCGCGCCCGCGGGCAGCCGCATATTGGAGAACGTGAAGTGGTCGGCCTGGATGATCTTGTTGTCGGTGTCGTGGTTACCCGTCGCGCCCGAGCCGATGTAGCGGATCTGCGCCCGCTTGAAGCGGTCGCCGCCCTTGGCCGCCTGGAACCCGAGGGTGTCCCAGTCCTCGTAGCGCGTACCCGCGCTCGCGATGCAGGAGTCGATCAGGGCGTCGAGATCGACGCCGGTCTTTTCGGTGCTGGACATGATGTGCCTTCCTCTGTGGGTGATCACTCGTGGGGGTGCGGGGTCAGCCGCGGTGTGCGATGGCCTCGATCTCGACCGTCGCGCCATAGGGCAGGGCCGCGACCTCGACGAACGACCGCGCGGGCCGCGGTTCGGCGAACACCGCCTCGTAATGCCGGTTCGCCTCCTCCCGCAGGGCGACGTCGGTGACGAAATAGGTCGTCTTCACGACGTGGTCGAGCGTCATCTCGATCGTCGAGAGTCGTTCGCTGAGCCGGGCCATCGCGGCCTCGAGGGCCTCGCGGCGGCCGGACACGGCGACGCCGTTCTCGTCCACCGACAGGGCGCCGGAGACGAATCCGAAGCCCGCGATACCGAAGGCGGGACTGTAGGGGTGAGCGCTCATGGTGCGTCCTTCTCACAGACCTGCCCAGGGCAGCGGCTGCCCGGACATGTCGAGGTAGATGCTCTTCTGGTTCATATAGGAGCGGATACCGTCGCGGCCCTTCTCGGTGCCGATACCGCTGTCCTTCAGGCCGCTGAAGGGCGTGGAGATACTGAACTGCTTATAGGTGTTGATCCACACCGTCCCGGCCTGCACCGCACGGGCGATACGCCAGGCACGCCGGTAGTCGGCGGTCCAGATCCCGCACGCGAGCCCGAACACGGTGTCGTTGGCCTGTTCGACGAGATCGGTCTCGTCCTCGAACGGCAGCACGACGGCGACCGGCCCGAAGACCTCCTCCTGGCAGATGATCGCGCTGTTCGCGACGCCGGTGAGAACGGTGGGCAGGTAGTAGGCGCCGTCGGCGAGCGCGGGGTCCGCCGGGACGGCGCCACCGCACAGCACCGTGGCGCCCGCCCGCACGGCGTGGTCGACCATCGCCGCGACACCGTCCCGGTGGTCGCGGGTGATCATGGGTGCCACCTGGGTTTTCGGATCGGTGCCCGGCCCCACGCGCAGCGCGGCGGTCGCCGCGACCAGACGGCCGACGAACTCCTCGTAGATCGCGCGCTGCACGAAGACGCGGGATCCCGCGATACAACTCTGTCCCGACGACGAGAAGATCCCGAACAGCACCCCGGCGAGCGCCTGCTCCAGGTCGGCGTCGCCGAAGACGACGGTGGGCGATTTTCCGCCGAGTTCCAGCGTGACGGGCATGAGCTTGTCCGCGGCGATATGCGCCAGCGCGCGACCGGTCGCGGTACCACCGGTGAAGGAGATCTTGGCGATTCCCGGATGCCGCGCCAGCGCGTCGCCGACGGTCCGGCCCGGGCCGGGCAGAACCGACAGCAGACCGGGCGGCAGCCCCGCCTCTTCGGCCAGCCGGGCCAGCAGCAGTGTCACCCACGGCGCCCACACCGGCGGTTTGGCGACCACCGCGTTACCCGCGGCCAGAGCCGGCGCGATCTTCTGCGCGTCGGAGGCGATCGGCGAATTCCACGGCGTGATCGCACCGATCACGCCCATGGGTTCGTAGGTCGCCAGGGTGACGAAGGGGCCGCGGGCGGGTGTGATCGCCGCTTCCATCGTTTCCAGCGCGGCGGCCATGAACCGGAAGGTTCCGGCGGCGCTGCGGGCGAGGGCGGCGGTCTCGGTGAGAGTTTTTCCGGTGTCGACGGTTTGCAGTGCGGCGATGCGGCCGGTATTCGCCTCGATCGCGTTGCCGATGCGGTGCAGGACCGCGGCCCGCTCGTGCGGGAGCAGTTCGGCCCAGCCGGAAGCGGCCGCGGCGCGGGCGCCGCCCTCGACCGCCCGGTCGACGTCGGTTTCGACGGCACCGTGCAGGTGGGCGAACACCCGCCCGGTCGCCGGGTCGACCGATTCGATCAGCGAACCCGATCCACGCATCCACCGGCCGGCGACGAAGATCTCGTCGGTCGTATCAGGAACCGGCAGTTCCTGGGCCCCTTCGGGGTGCACCGCACCGGCCGGCACGGTCACCGCGGCGGATCCGGCGGTCTCCCCCTGCGGCGTACGCGTGGTGGTGCTGCTCTGTAAGTCCATCGGAGTCTTCATCCGTTCCTCTGTCGCAGCACTGTCCGGGGCCGTTCGAGCTCCGAATCCCTCCGGTAAAAGAGTCTGAGCTAAAAGATACTTACCGTCAAGATGTCTGCGTTAACTTGTCGTCACCGGGCCGGTCCGGGCCCTGCTCAACGCCGGCGTACCAGCGAGCCGGTCAGGCTATGAGATTCGGATATCCGGTCAGGTGGGCCAGCGTCCGCAGAATCGAATACGGCACCACCGCACTGGTGCGCGGATTATCCGCGCTCGGCAGATTCTCGATCTTGATCGAATATCTGCCGATCGGACCCGAGGCCTCTATCTCGTGACAGGTCATCTCCGCGGCCGGATCGGCATACAGTTCCACCGACACCGTCCGCCAATCGTTCACCGCGAAGCTCACCGCGGCGGCCACATTGAGCGATTTCGGGAACAACCGCGCCGCTTCGGCCGGACTGCCCGCGAACACCCGCATCCGCGCCCCGGCAGTCGCTATCCGCTCCCGCTCCGCCCGGTCCATCCACGGCTGCACCAGGGACGCCGGGGATTTCGTCGACCGGACGAGCACGCGTTCGAACGGTGCCGCGTCGCGCGCGGCGGCGAGCAGGTCCAGGCCGCCGACCGCACCGTGGGTGCACACCACCCGCCCGGGCCCACGGCCGGCGATCCGCTCGGCGAATCCGGGGTCCGACAGCGCCCCGACCGAGGACACCAGCAGGTCACGCCCCGCGTCCACGACCTGCTGGGCGACCTCCCAGACGGCCTCCTGGGACGCGCATTCGACCACCACATCCGCGATATCCAGCGCCTCCGCCAGTGAGAGCCGGGGCACCGGCAGCGCGGCGACGGGTGACCGGTTGACGATTCCGGCGAGCTCGGCGCCGGGCACATCGCCCCGGAGCAGCCGGTCGGCCACCACCGCCCCGATACTCCCGTAACCGAGCTCGCAGACCCGGGCCGGAGCGCGGCCGGAGTCGCGGGCTCGTCGTATACCACTGGGCGCCATCGTCATCGCCGCTCCCCCACCGCTCGGGCGGCGAGCGCCTCGTAGACCCGTTGCGGCGTCAACGGCAGCTCCGTCAGCTGAACGCCCACCGCGTCGGCGACGGCCTGGGCGATGGCACTGGCCACGGGCAGCATGCCGCCCTCCCCCATTCCCTTGCTGCCGAACGGCCCGGCACCGTGCCCCTGCTCCTGGGTGATCGAGACGAACCGCTCCGGGATGTCCTCGGCGAGTGGCACCCGGTACAGCAGCGCCTCCGCGTTGAGCAGGCCGCCGTCGGCGTCGTAGCGCATCTCCTCGAACAGCGCCTGCCCGAGCCCGAACACCGCAGCCCCCTCGTCCTGACCGCGACACGCGATCTTGTTGATCACCTTGCCGGCATCACCGCTCACCGCGAGCTGCAGTACGGTGATCCGGCCGGTTTCGGGGTCGACCTCCACTTCCGCCGCGGCCCAGCCGATCTCCCAGAACACGCACGGCGCCTCGAGCGGCGCCCGGTGGTCGTTGCGCGCCTTGTAGAACCCGTCGGCGGAGAATTCGAAGCCGGTGTTGCCGAAGACCTCCATGATCATCGGGAACAGATCGTGCACCCGCCCGTCGGGCGTATGCACATGCCAGTCCACCAGCGCGAGACCGGCCGGGTCGGCGGCGAGTTGCGCACCGGCCCAGTCGAGTACCTGCGCGCGCAGCTTCTCGGCCGCCGCGCGCACCGCCTGGCCCATCACCGCGACTCCGGAGGACGCGTTGGTGCCCTGGTCGAACGGGGTGTTGTCGGTATCGATCCGCGCGTAGGCCACCCGGGCCGGGTCGCAGCGCAGCACCTCCGCGACCAGCTGCGCCATCGCCGAATGCCCGCCCTGGCCCATTTCGGTGAGCGCGCAGTTGAGCAGGACATCGCCGCGGGTGGTGACCTTGACCCGCGCCATCGCCGGTTTGTTGATACCGCCGCCGTCCTTCACACCGACCGAGACACCCATGCCCCGGTTCCCGGTGCGGTCCCGGCCGTGGTAGCCGATGGCATCGGCCACCAGCCGCATGCCCTCCGCCAGATCGGAGTCGATCCCGGATTCGCCCGGTACGAACTCCTCCCCCAGCACCTTGAGATTCTTCAGCCGCAGCTCGTAGGGGTCGAGTCCGAGACGGTCCGCGATCAGGTCGACCTGCCGCTCACTGGCCCAGGTCGCCTGGGTGCCACCGAATCCGCGATAGGCACCGGCCGGGACAGTGTTGGTGGTGACCACCTTGCAGACCGAATCGATATGGTCCCACCGGTAGGCGCCCGGCATCCGGTAACCGGCCTTCTCCGCGACCGCGGGACTGTGCTCGGCATACGCGCCGCCGTTGAGCAGCACCGTGGACTGCCGCGCCACGAACGTCCCGTCGGCGCGGACGCCCGATTTCACGACCAGTGTCGCCGCGTGCTGGGAGACGGTGAGGAACACCTCCTCGGTCGTCATACAGAACCGGACGGCCCGCCCCCCGCTGAGCTGCGAGAGCCGGATCGCCACCGGATCGGCCTTGGGTCCGTTCTTCGCGCCGAACCCGCCGCCGAGCAGCGGCACATGAACGCGAATCCGGTTCTCCGGCAGCCCGAAGACACGCGACAGCTCTTTGCGGAGATTGAACGGTGACTGGGTCGACGTCCACACCTCGATCTCCTCGGCCGTCGCCTCGGCGACGGTCACGAAGGGTTCGAGGTGCATATGATTCATGCGCGAGAACCGGAAGGTGTCCTCGAAGATATGGTCGCAGCCGTCCCATGCCCCGGGCGATCCGGTGCGGTAACGGAATTCGTAGCTCACATTCGGTTCGCTGCGCAGCGACGCCGACGCGCCCTGCCCGTACTTCGGGATCACTCCGAACGGCTCGTCCGGATGGATGACCGGGGCCGATTCGGCGAGCGCCTCGTCCACGGTGAACACCGCGGGCAGCACCTCGTAGTCGACCCGGATCAGGTCCAATGCCGCCAGGGCGGTGCGCTCGTCGACGGCGGCGACGGCCGCCACCACGTCACCGACGTATCGGACGATACCGGTGGCGACCACGGGCTGGTCCTTGACCATGGTCCCGTAGCACTGCAGACCGTCGATCTCGTCCTGGGTCACGATCGCGGTGACACCCGTCAGTGCCCGCGCCGCGGCGGTGTCGATGGACCGGATCCGCGCATGCGCGTGCGGGCTGCGCAGCACTTTCGCATGCAGCATGCCGGGGCGCACGATATCGGCTCCGTAGACCGCCCGGCCGGTGACCTTCGCGGTCGCGTCGGCACGGGGCCGGTCACGCCCGGTCACCCGGTGCCCGGCCGGCGCCGTCGGCAATGGGGTGATCCGGTATCCGCCGACGGCCGCCCGGTCGTCGACCACGTGCGTATGCGCCTCGAACCGCGGGGATCGCGGCAGCGACGGATCCGATACCGTCGTCATTCCCGGTCCCCGTCCTCGGCGGCGGCCAGTTCGGCGGCACGTTCGACGGATTCCATGATCATCTCGTAGCCGGTGCACCGGCAGGTGTTCGAGCTGATCCATTCCCGGATCGTGCCGCGGTCGGGCCGGGATTCGCGGCGTAACAGCCCGGTCGTCAGCATCAGCATCCCCGAGGTGCAGAAACCGCATTGGTAGCCGCCGCATTCGGCGAATGCGCGCTGTTGCGGCGAGAGGGTGCCGTCCGCGCCCGCCAGGCCCTCGACGGTTTCCACATCGGCGCCGTCGACCGCGAACGCGAAGGTCGAGCACGACGCGACCGGGACATTGTCGACGAGAACCGTGCAGGCGCCGCAGACGCCGCGCTCACACGAACGCCGCACGCCCACGCAGCCGAACTTCTCGCGCAGCACATCGAGCAGGACCGCGCTGGAATCGACGGGGCAGATACGTTTCTCGCCGTTCAGGGCGAACTCTATCGAGGTGGCCGTGACGCCGGCGGGCTGGTCCGCGGCGGCCGTCACTCGGCCGGTCCCGGGGTCGGGCATGCTATCGATCCTCACGATGGTCGGCGGCCGCCTCGCTCAGCAACCGGCGGGTCAGCACGGTGACGAGGTGCCTGCGGTATTCGGCGGACCCGGTGTAATCGGCGATATCGTCCGGAAGCTGCGCGGCCAGCGACGCGGCCGTGGACGCCGCGTCGATACCGGCCACCGTGGCCGAACCGGTATCGGCGTGCAGCGCGACGGCCCGGCGGTACTCCGATCCGGCCACGGCCCGGACGGACAGGGTGCCACCGGCGCGGCGGCGGATCGCGAGTGCGACCGTCGTCGTCGGGCGCATCGACCGCTCGTATCCGAACCAGACGAGATCTGTCGTGGGCACCGCGATCCCGGTGAGCAGCCCGGCCGGCTCGCCGGTCCAGAGGTCACCGATATCGTGGGTCCGGCCGTCCAACCACCTCGTCCGGGCCTCGAGCGCGTCGAGCAGCAGCGGCATCTCGTAGCGGAAACGCCGGGCCATCAGATTCCCGCCGATCGTGCCGGTATAGCGGATCCGCACCGTGG
>NZ_JBSFRU010000226.1:0-10770 GCF_053589395.1 Nocardia sp. NPDC003345 | reverse complement strand
TCTGGCGCCGCTGGCCTACACGCTGTTCCAGCGCACCATGCGCCAAATCAAATCCGGATTCCTCGCCTCGCTGCCGTTCATCGCCGCCGTGGTCGGGGTGCTGTTCTCCGGTGTGTTCTCCGACTACCTGCTGCGGCGCGGGGTGCCGCTCGGTATCGCCCGCAAGGGTCCGATCATCGCCGGACTGCTGCTGAGCACCACGCTGATCGGCGCGAACTTCACCGATTCCACCGTGCTGGTGATCGTGTTCCTGTCGGTGGCCTTCTTCGGCAACGGCCTGGCCTCGATCACCTGGTCGCTCGTCTCGGCGCTGGCTCCCGAACGCCTGATCGGCCTGACCGGCGGCATGTTCAACTTCATCGGCAACCTTTCCGGTATCGCCACCCCCATCGTCATCGGATTCCTGGTCACGGATGCGAGTTTCGCACCGGCCTTCGTGTACATGACGGTCGTGACCCTGCTGGGCATCACGTCGTATGTGCTGCTCGTCGGCCGGGTAGAGCGGGTCCGGGAGCGGCGGGCGGTGCCGCAGCGCGGGTGATCGCAGGACGCCGCACACCGGTGAGGGTTGTGCGGTCCGGTTCCCGGCTTCGCGCCGGTGTGCCGCCCATGACGTCTAGGACGTCGCGGGCGGCACCGTCACCTCCTGCGGCGACTTGTCCGTACGCAGGCCGCGCCAGCTGGGGTGGCGCAGCCCGTCCCCGGTGAACTCCCGGAATTCGATATCACCGACCAGTACCGGATCCACCCAGTGTGTGGTCCCGGTCCGCGGCAGTGTGCGGGCCAGGGGACTGCCGGTGCGGGCGATCGTATCCAAGCGGGTGCGCAGGGCCCGGCGGTCCGCGGCGGTGAATCCGGTACCGACATTGCCGATATGGACCAGCCGGCCCTGCGGGTCGTGGGCGGCGAGTACCAGCGACCCGAAGGTGGCCCGCAGCCCGCCGTTACCCGTGGTCCACCCGGCCACCACTGCCTCCGTGGTATCACGCAGCGGGGTTTTGATCCACTCCGGCGACCGTCGCCCGGGCCGGTAGCGCGAGTCGATCTGTTTGGACACGATGCCCTCGAGCCGGGTCTCGCGGGCCGCGCGCAGCAGCTGTTCCGCACCCACACCCAGCCAATACGGTGGCGTCTGTACCTTTCCGGAAGCGAAACCCAGCGCGGCCAGCCGGTCCCGACGCTGTAGATAGGGCTCGTCGGTGCGTGTCTCGCCGTCCGATCCGAGCAGGTCGAAGAGGAAGAGCCGGACCGGGACCGCGGCGAGGAGCTGCCGCGACGGCCGGGCCACGTGCATACGGTGCTGTAACAGTGCGAACGAGGGCGCGCCCTCCGGCGTCTGCGCGACGATCTCGCCGTCCAGGATCAGTTCGCGGTCTCCGGCCAGCTCGGCGACGGCGCCGACGAGGTCCGGGTAGGTGGCGGTGATATCGCGACGGTTGCGGCTGTACAGATGACAGTCGCCCCCGGCGCAGACGACCATCGCCCGGACTCCGTCCCATTTCATCTCGACCGCCCACCCGGCATTGTCGGGTGGTTGTCCCGAAACGGCCAGCATCGGCGCCGGCGCAACGACCACCTGCGGAGATTAGCCCGCCGCCGGATGGGTGACGGCGACCCACCGGTCGGACTCGCGTGTTGTGCCCGGCGTAGCCGGGCCACGCGGCGACGCCTACCGGCTCGCGTACACGACCAGCAGGTCGCGCATGGCGCGGATCTCCCGGTTGGCCTCGGTGAGCGCGGTGCGCAGCCGATGGTTCTCGTCGAGCAGGTCGTCGAGGTCGAGGGCGGTATCCGAGGCGGTTCCGGCGGTGCGGACATGGATCAGTGTGGCGGCGGCCGGCTCCTGTTCGGGCGCGGGCGCGGTCTCGGACTCGTGGACCGGTTCGTGGTCGGCGGCGGGCGCGGTAGCGGGTTCGGGCTCGACGGGCTCCGGCGCCGGTTCGGGGACTACCGGGGCCTGCTCCGGCGTCGCGGCGGCGGGCCGGGACCGGCGGCGGCGGGCGGGCCGCGCCTCGGGGGTGGCATTCTCCTCTGCCGTGGCGGCCTTGACCCAGTTGGCGATCGTATTCGTCGCGGGTGATCCGCCTTCGCGCTCGGAGACGGCGGTGCAGGCGGCGTTGAGTGTGTTCCCCTGGTCGATAAGTTTCTTCACCCGATTGACGAGTTTGGTCTGTTCTCTTTTCGAGTAGCGGACTGCCATGGGTTTCCTCCTGCTCCGAGCGTTTGCACGCAAATTGAACCATTGTCCAGCACAGGTCGTCACGCCGGTGTCGTGTGAATGCCGATGACGGAGACGCGATATCCGTGTAGCGGGGTTCGAATTCCTTTTGCGGCAATGAGTTTGAAAGAATTGTGAATTTCGGCAGGCCACCGGATTCCGGGGCTGTGCGAGCGCCGGGCGCAGGTGGGGTGGGGCCGGAACGAGGTTGCGGGAGTCGCCGGGGGCGGAGGCGGGATGGATATCGCCGTGGCCGGCAATGGCTGGTAATTTGGTTGTGCTTTACGGCGATATGCCGATCCCCGATACCTCGGACGAAGTGGAGGCGGGTCATTCAGAGCGCGATGAGCCAGGTAATGCGATGACTTCCGGCCCCGAGAAATTCCGTGGCACGGGGGATTCCGCCGAGCGCCATCGGCCGTCTGCCGACGCCTCGGCGCGGCCCCCGGAGGGACCGGCGGTATCGCCTCCGTATGTCGTCGTGATGGGAGTGTCGGGAGCCGGGAAGAGTACGACAGGGCGGTTACTCGCATCGCGGCTGCGAGTTCCGTTCGCGGACGCCGACGATTTCCATCCCCCCGGAAATCTCGCCAAGATGTCGGCCGGGGTGCCGTTGACCGACGCGGATCGCCGGCCGTGGCTGGCCGCGGTCGAGGAATGGCTGGGCCGCCGCGGCCGGGAGCGAACCGGCGCGGTGGTCGCCTGTTCCGCCCTGAAACGGCAGTACCGCGACCGGCTCCGAGGCGCCGTCGCGGAGGTCTTCTTCGTGCATCCGAGCCTCGACCGGACCGAACTGCTGGCCAGAATGACCTCGCGAAACGCGCATTTCATGCCCGTTTCACTACTCGATTCGCAACTGGCCGCGCTCGAACCGCTGGACCCGGACGAGCCGGGGGTGACCGTACGGGGTGATCGAGGACCAGAGCGGATCGCCGAGCTCGCGGCCGGATATGTGCGCGGCCATATGGACCGGCGCTAGCCCGGACCGGCCCCACCCGTGCGGCCGGTCCGGTGGACCGGCCGCACATCGGACCCGGGCGGACTGCGCCGTACCGCCCGGCTACCGCGGGCGGATCAGCAGCCGCCGGAGAACGGTTCCCCGCGGAAACGTGCCTCCACGAAATTCCAGGCATCGGTGAAACCGGCCGCCGCGGCAGTCATATGCTCGGCGATATCGTAGGTGGTGAGTTTCACCGGAGCGCCCGCGCGACAGTACCGATCGGCGAACTCGGCGACACTGTCGTACGGGGTCAGGGTGTCGTACCGGCCGTGCCACAGATAGGTCGGCGCGGTGGGGACCCCGTCGTAGTAGCGCAGGCTGTTCTCGTGCAGGACCTCACGGGCTTCCGGGCTGTCCATCAGGCTCTTGGATGCCGCCATTTGTTCGGCGCTGCGGAAGGCACCGTGGAACAGCAGGAACCGGCGGCACGCGTCGTGGGTGAACTCCCGGAACCAGAGGCCGTTCTCGTTGAGCTGATCGGAGATCGGCAGCCGGTGCGGGTATTCGCGTTCCAGTCCCATCGCGGCGGCGAAGGCCAGGCCGAAGCCGGGATGCGGCGCGAAGCCCAGGCCCAGTGCCATCTGCTCGAGATCGGCCGGGATACCGCCGGCGACCACCGCCGAGATCTTCAGTTCCGGCGCGTAGGACGGATGCATGGCCGCGGCCCAGCCGGTGGCGAGACCGCCGCCGGAGTATCCGGCGACGGCGACCGGTGAATCGGACAGGCCCAGTTCGGCCACCCGCTGCACGGCGCGGATGCTGTCCAGGGTGACCATGCCGCTGAGCCGGCCCGCCGCGTAGGCGACGTTCGGGCCCAGATAGTCGGGTACCGAGATGGCCCAGCCGCGCCCGATCGGGAGCATGGCGCCGACGGCGTCCTGGAGTTCACCGTTGAACAGTGATCGGGACGGATTGCACCGGGTGCCGAGTGAGTTGATCAGCGCCTGGTAGGAGACCAGCGGCGGATTCTTCACCCCGGCGGGTAGCAGCACCGTGGTCATTCCCATGATGGCCTCGCCGCGGGAATTGGTGGACCGGAACGCCACCTGCCAGCCGTCGGTGCCCATATAGGGGGCGGTATCGATCTTGCGGGTGCGTACGACATCGCCCGGCTGGCGCTCGGCGATATCGGCGGGTGCGGTGTAGAAGGGGTCCGGGTCCGGCTGAGGGTAGAGCGGTTCGGCACGGGCGTCGACGCCGAACATTCCCACCGAGAACAGGGACAGCAGCAGGATCAGTATTCGGTTGGAGAATCTGGACACGATCTTCTTTCGGACAGCAGGAATCGGCCGGTGGCGGCCGGCATTCGTGGTGCCGCGGGTGCCGTTTCCGGGAGGTGATACGCGTAGCCCGGGGCGAACGTCGTCGGTCGCCCCGGGTGCGCCGCCGCGGCCCGGAGGCAGCGTGGTGGTCACTCGAATGAACTGTCCCCGTTGGCTTGTGGCCGCGGTTCGGTTCTGCCGGTTGAGCGCTACCTTACGACGCGGACGTATCGTAGCGGCGATCTTGGTCGGGGGATACGCCGCTTTTTGCCCGAATTCATAACGATCGCCCCGGACCCTTTCCACCGGTCACAAGCCCGATCCGGTGCCCGGAGCCCGGATCGGCGCGCACCGGGCAGAATCTGCATTCACATAATTTCCGCGGGCGCTCCCGCCGGTCCGTAGCGGTAATCGTCGAGCGGGAACCGGACGGCCTCGCGGTGCGCGCTGACGGTGCTGGTGGGACGCAGCAGCGCGGCTTCGCCGTGCTGGTTGAAGTAGTAACTGCGCGCGGTCGCGCAATCGCCGCCGTAGAACACCGAGGAACCGAGTTTGTCCGTCACCCGGTCGAGGAATTCGCTGTTGGCCGCCTCGCTCACCTCGAAGGTCGTCTCGCCGCGACGGCGCAGTTCCCGGAAGAGGCGGCCCATATGCTTCATCTGCGCTTCGATGGTGGTGAAGTAGGACAGGCCGCTGTAGGAATACGGGCTGTTGAGGCTCAGGAAATTCGGGAATTTCGGTACGGTGATGCCCTCGTAGGCCTGAAACCGGTTGTTCCGCCAGAATCCGCCGAGATCGACCCCGTCGCGGCCGGTGATCTCGAAGGCGGGAAAGTTGACGTCCCAGAGATTGAAACCGGTGGCCAGGATCAAGGTGTCGATCTCGGTCTCGGTGCCGTCGGCGGTGACGATACCGTTGGGTTCGATCCGTTCGATCGACTCGGTTTCGAGCCGGACGTGCGGTTTGTTGAAGGTGGCGAAATAGCGGTTGGAGAAGGTGGGCCGCTTACATCCGAAATCGTAGTGCGGTGTCAACTGCTCCCGGACGTGTTCGTCGCGGACCTGGGCACGCAGATGCGCCTTGGCCAGCAGGGCCGCCGCCCGGTTCATCGGCCGGGCCTGTTTGTAATGCAGCACCCCCACCACCATCAGGGCCTCGAGCAGGGACGTGTTGACCAGCCGGGCCGCCTTCTGGCTCGCCGGGATCCGCGCGAACAGCCGCTGTACCGCGGGCGGTATCGGCATATCGATCTTGGGTACGACCCAGATCGGCGTGCGCTGGAACACCGTGAGCGCGCGCGCCCGCGCGGCGACCTCGGGAACCAGTTGCACACTGGTGGCGCCGGTGCCGATGATCGCGACCCGGCGGCCGGCGAGATCGTAATCGGCATCCCAGTCGGTGGTGTGGATGATCTTGCCGGTGAAGGATTCGATGCCGGGGAACGGTGGGGTGTAGGGCTGGGAGAGGAATCCGGTCGCGGTCAGCAGATAGCGGGCGGTGATTTCCTCGCCACCGGAAATCGTGACCACCCAGCACTGCCGATCGGCGTCCCAGCGCGCGCTCTCGACGGTGGTGCCGAATCGCATCCGCTCCCGCAGGCCGTACTTGTCGGCGATGTGCTCCGCGTATTTCTTCAATTCGCCGCCGGGTGCGAACAGGCGCGACCAGTGGGGGTTGGGCTCGAAGGAATAGGAATAGGTCACCGAGGCGATATCGACGGCCAGCCCCGGGTAGCGGTTGACGTGCCAGGTGCCCCCGAGATCCGATTCCCGTTCCAGGATCACGTAATCGTGCAGGCCGAGACGGTCGAGCTGAATGGCCGCCCCCATCCCGCCGAATCCCGCACCGACCACGACGGCGTCGTAGCGGGGTGCCTCGCCTCCGGGCGCTCCGTCTCCAGGTGCCACGTCGTCTCCAGGTGCCACGTCGAACCCTCCAACCGATCTGAACGACACATCACAGAATGACACATCATTCCGCTTGTGATGACAGTATCATCGAGGGCGTGACGAAGCCATCGACGAGAGCCGAGCGCCGTAAGGCCGAGCTTCGGCAGGAGATCATCGACACCGCGTTCGTCTGTTTCGCCGAGAAGGGCTATCACGCCACCGGCATCGCCGATATCGCCACCCAGCTGGGCATCGGGCACGGCACCTTCTATCGCTACTTCAGCAACAAGCGCGACATCATCGATCATGTGATCGACGATCTCGCGGCGCGGATCATCGAGGCCCTGGGCACCGACAACGCTCCCGACGCGGCGACCAGCCTGGAGCAATACCGGGAGCAGATCGACCGGATCGGCGATGCCCTGGCCCGGATCCTCATCGCCGACCGCCGGGTGGCCCAACTGCTGCTCTTCCACGCCACCGGGATCGACGACGAGCTCACCCAGCGCCTCTACGGCCTGCTCGACACCGCCGACGCCCTCACCGCGGGCTACCTCGATCACGGTGTCGAACTCGGTTATCTGCGTGCCGATCTCGATACCCGCAATACCGCGCGGGCGGTGACGGGCATGCTGCTCGCCGGGGTGGTGCACGGCCTGCGGGATCCCGATGAGAAGGACATCGCCGATCTGAACCGGGCCATCCGGAAATTGCTGGTGGACGGGGTTCGCGCGGACCGGGTATGAGCCGGGCCACCGCTCGGGGTGCCGGGTGGGTGGGGCGAATGCCCTTACAGTGGAGTCATGTCGCCGATGGACGAATGGCATCCGTCCACCGTCGCGGACTGGTGTGATGAACGTCGACGGACCCGCTGGCGCGAAACGCGTCTCGGGCACCGGTGGAAGACGTTGCGCCGCACCAGGCTGGCGTTGTTGCGGGTAGCCACAGTATTGGTGATCGTCCTGGTGGCGTTCGCCCAGTACTGGGAGCACGATGTGGGGCCGGAACGGGCCCGGCTGGCACTGACCGAACCGGCTCTGCTGCCGATCGCCCAGCCCGCGCTACCCGAGAAACGGGATACCGCCGTGGTGGACCTGGTCGGCCTGGGTGGGCTCAACGCCAGTGGAACCGCCGCCGCGCTGCCCGCGCTGCGCCAGCTGGGTGCGGTCTGGGCCATCCGCTACGACAACCGCGGTATCGACACCGAGGTCATCGCCGATCTGGTGATCCGCGCGGCGGTCATGTCGGGCGTGCACGACATCGTGCTGACCGGCCACAGTATGGGCGGGGTGATCGCCTTGGAGGTGGCCGAACATATCCACACCGGCAGCGACCGCCGGCTGGTCGGGGTGATGCTGGACTGTACGCCGCTCGATCTGAACGCGGTCCGTCCGGAGAGCCGGGGGCTGGGGCAGGACATGGTCCGCTGGATGGGCTGGCTGCCGGGCGCGCGGGAGAGCCGCGGGTTGCGGGTGGCCGTCGAAACCTATGCCCGGCGCGACAACTTCATGAATCGCGGCGCCGTGCCCGGTATCCGGATGCACGATCTGGGCACCGCGGTCGAAGAGGTGCTGCGGGACAAGATCTACAACGAGGATGTCGCCAGCAACGGTTTGATCGAGGCCCAGTTCCTGGCCATCGTGGCCGGCGGCGCGACCGATGATCTGCGGGCCATATCGCGTCCATCGCACGGCAAACCACGCCCGGCGATCGTCTTCATCCGGCCACACGACGCGAGCCGGGACCGGGTGGTCGATGTCGTCTACACACACCGGGTACTGATCGACAGGGTCGGCGGTATCGACGGGAATCTGCTGGTGGTGAAGCCGCGCGGCACCGGGCACGCCAATCCGCGGCAGCGCCCGGCCGAGTACAACAAGGTGATCGCGCAACAGGTCCGGCCGTTCATCGAGCGCTACCAGGTGGAGCCCGGCCGGCTGGCTACTGCCGCTCCGGAGGCGCGGCCGCGCTGATACCGGGGTCGGCGTCGGCACCGAAGTGATCGGTGGCTGCGCCGGTGAGATACCGCTGCACCGTGGGGCCGAGCCAGTCGATCACCTCCTGGCGCGTCATCGCCGCCAGCGGCGGGAAGCGCAGGACGAACCGGCACAGTGCCATACCCAGGATCTGAGAGGCCACCAGCCCGGCACGCATCGTCCCCTCCTGTGGGTCCTCGCCCGTGGCCCGCAGTACCGGGCCGAGCTGACCGGCGAAGATCGAGCGCATCCGTTCGGCGATCGCGTCGTTGGTGACCCCGGCGCGCAGCAGGATGAACAGCGTCTCGTCGCGCTCCCAGCGGTCGAGGAAATGGGTTACCAGCGCGTGGCCCATACGTTCCCGGGGCGCGGTCGTCAGATCCGGTAGTTCCAGATCGAATTCGGCCGCGGCGGCGAACAGTCGTTCCTTGTTCCCGAAGTACCGCATCACCATGGCCGGGTCGATATCGGCATCGGCGGCGATGGCGCGGATGGTCGCGCGGTCGTAGCCGTCGGCGGCGAATCGTTCCCGGGCCGCGGCAAGGATCTTGTCTTTGGTCTCGGCGGCGGATCTCCTCATGCCAACAATTGTAGGCCAACAAGTGTTGACATAGCGACAGGGGTCGTTCTACCGTTGATGCCAACAGTTGTTGACTTTCTGGAAGGCGCAGGTAGGAACCATGAACACAGCCACAGCGGACGTTCTGGTCG
The DNA here is from genome assembly GCF_053589395.1 of Nocardia sp. NPDC003345. Classification (NCBI taxonomy): domain Bacteria; kingdom Bacillati; phylum Actinomycetota; class Actinomycetes; order Mycobacteriales; family Nocardiaceae; genus Nocardia; species Nocardia sp. NPDC003345. Next base: position 1,714 of record NZ_JBSFRU010000226.1, on the reverse strand, counting down.
TCGGGGCGGGCCCCGTGGGTCTCACCGCCGCTCTCGTCCTGAAGCAACTCGGTCACGATGTCCTGATCGTCGACGGCCAGGCCGCCGGAGCGAACACCTCCCGTGCGGCCGTGGTCCATTCACACACGCTCGAGATCCTCGAGCCCTACGGTGTCGTCCCCGCGCTGGTCGAGCGCGGGGTGCACACTCCGGTTTTCACCATCCGCGACCGCGACCAGGTGCTCATCCCGGTCCCGTTCGACGATCTGCCCACCGCCTACCCCTATACGCTGATGATCTCCCAGGCCGATACCGAGAAGTTCCTGCTGCAGCGGGTCACCGAACTGGGAGTCGAGGTGCGGCGCCCGGTCACCGTGACCGCCGTGACCCAGGACGCGGACGCCGTCGTCGCCACGCTCGCCGACGGCTCGCGACTGCGGGCCCGCTATCTCATCGGCGCGGACGGTATGCACAGCACCGTGCGCGAACAGGCGGGTATCGGATTCATCGGCGGCAGTTATGCCGAATCGTTCACCCTCGCCGATGTGCGGTTGAGCGGCGGGGTGCCCCGCGACGAGGTGATCCTCTACTTCTCACCCGCCGGGCTCGTGGTGGCCGCGCCGCTGCCCGACGACATGTTCCGGATCGTGGCCGCGGTGGACGAGGCGCCGCACGAACCGGATGCCGCCTTCGTCCAGCGTCTGCTGGACGAGCGCGGGCCGCGCGCCGTGCCGGCGGAGGTCACGGAGGTGGTGTGGGGGTCGCGGTTCCGGGTGCACCACCGGCTGGCCGATACCTACCGCCACGGCCGGATCCTGCTGGCCGGAGATGCGGCGCATGTGCATTCGCCGGCCGGAGGCCAGGGGATGAACCTCGGTATCGAGGACGCCGTGACGGCGGGCCGGACGCTGTCGCGGGTGCTCACGGGCGAATCCGAGGAGCTGTTCGACGAGCATGCGGCCGCCCGGCACCGGACGGCACGCGCGGTGATGTCGACCGCAGGCCGGCTCACCACCGCGGGCACCGTACCGGCGGCGGCGCGCCCGGTCCGCAATATCGGGCTGCGAGTCGCGGGGAAGTCGCCCGCGGTGCGCCATCGGCTCGCGATGCGACTGTCCGGGCTCGACCGGCGCTGATCCACTGTCCCACTCTCCGCCCCCGAAGGAATTTCTATGCGTATCGTCAACGACCGGCAGTCGGCCGAGGTCGAACTCGGCACCCCGACCGATCACGGTTTCCTGCTCCTCGCCGGCGAGACCGGCCGGTGGGCGGGCCCCCTGCCGGTGCGCTCCGGTACCCGGCGCCGGCTCCTGGACCGGATCGTGCCACTGTGTGAGCGACTGGCAGCCCGCGCCGAAGTGATCGAGGCCACGGCGTTCGCCGCGGCCCTGCGGCCACCGGGGGAGGGCGGGCAGATCCTGCGCCGCGCTGGTGTCCGGCCCGCCCGCTACGACGTGGTGGTTCTCGTCCGCGCCCGCGGCGTCGCCGACCTGGAGACCGTCCGAACCGCGCCGGCCTGGCACGAATTGGCCGCCCTGTTCGAGGAGCACGCTCGCGCGGTCCATCTCGTGGCCGCCGATAGTCCCGCCCGAATCGCCGATGTGGACGACGATCGCGGCTGGTTCCTGTTCAACTACTTCCACTGCGCCGACCGGCGGACCGTGCTCGACGTCTGGGAATACACCGCCGGCTGGTTCCAGCGCAAGACCGCGCTGCCGAATTCGGTGCCGATGCG
>NZ_JBSFRU010000225.1:0-10841 GCF_053589395.1 Nocardia sp. NPDC003345 | reverse complement strand
CTGGTCGTTCGTCCGCGACGACCAGCCGCTGGGAGATTCGGCGAAACAGGTCGCCCTGGCGATCCGGGACGAGACCGTGGACCTGCAGAACGCCGGTATCCGGATCATCCAGGTGGACGAGCCCGCATTGCGCGAACTGCTCCCGCTGCGCAAGGCCGATCAGCAGGCGTACCTGGACTGGTCGGTAGACGCGTTCCGGCTCTCGACCGCCGGTGTCGCGGACTCGATCCAGATCCACACCCACCTGTGCTACTCGGAATTCGGTGAGGTGATCGACGCGATCGCCGGGCTGGATGCCGATGTGACCTCGATCGAGGCGGCCCGTTCGCATATGGAGGTGCTCGACGATCTCAACGCGGCCGGATTCGACGCGGGCGTCGGCCCGGGTGTCTACGATATCCACTCGCCGCGCGTGCCCGGTACCGAGGAGATCACCGCCTCACTGCGTGCCGCGCTGAAAGCGGTCCCCGCCGACCGGCTCTGGGTGAACCCCGATTGCGGCCTGAAGACCCGCGGACCGGCCGAGGTGGAGGCCTCGCTGCGCAATATGGTCGCCGCCGCGCGGGCCGTGCGCTGACCGTCACATGACAACCGGCCCGGGCCCTGACGGGCCCGGGCCGGTTCAGCCCTCTCCTGCTTCCGATTCCCGGCGTCTCGCGTGTTCGGCCGCGCATTCCGGGCAGCGTCGCGTCATCCGCAACACCGGTCTGACCCGTGGCTGCGAGGCCGTCGACGAGCGTCGCACCGCCCGGCACCCCTGCTCCGATTCCATCTGACCGACCCCTTCCCCTCCGCGTTACCTGTGCCAGGTTTGACGCCGGTCACGACACACCGGTTCCCCTGTGCCGCTACATTTTCCGGCGATCCACGACTCCGGCCGGGTCAGGATTTGGCCAGATACTCCAGCCGCTCGGAATCCACCGCCGCGTGCATCATCGCCGCGAGCCCTGGATGCCGGGTGAGTCCGGGATCCTCGGCGACCACCGCGCGGGCGAGTTCCTGCGCGGTCGAGATCACCTCCAGATCGTCGAGCAGTGAGAGCAACCGCAGTGAACGCGCCGTACCCGACTGCGCCGAACCCAGCACATCACCCTCGCGCCGCTGGCGCAGATCGAGTACGGACAACTCGAATCCGTCGGTGGTGCGGGCCACCGCTTCCAGCCGCGTCATCGCCGGGCCGCCGGGCGCGGCATCGGTGACCAGCAGGCACAGCCCGGGATGTTTCCCACGCCCGATACGGCCGCGCAGCTGATGCAGCTGGCTCACCCCGAAACGGTCCGCGTCCACGATGACCATCACCGTCGCGTTCGGTACGTCCACGCCGACCTCGACTACGGTCGTGCAGACCAGCACATCGATCTCCCCGGCGTTGAAATCGCGCATCACCTGGTCTTTCTCATCGGACGGCAGCCGTCCGTGCAGCAGTCCGACGCGCAGCGCCGCCAGGGGGCCGGTACGCAGCCGGTCGAAGACGTCGAGCACGGCCTGGGTGTTCGGCGGCTCCTTGCCGGTGCTCTTGCCCTTCGTTTTCCCGCCGCGGGTGCCGCCCTCCTCGTCGTCGCCGATGCGCGAACAGACGACATAGGCCTGCCGCCCCTGGCCCACTTCCTCGGTGATCCGCTCCCAGGCGCGGTCCACCCAGTTGGGATGGACCCGGCGCGGCACCACTTTCGAGCTGATCGGGGACCGGCCGCGGGGCAGTTCGGTGAGGGTGGAGGTCTCCAGATCACCGAGGGTGGTCATGGCGATGGTGCGCGGGATCGGGGTGGCGGTCATCACCAGCAGATGCGGGGAGTTGCCCGCTTTCGCCTTGGCACGCAGCGCGTCGCGCTGTTCCACGCCGAACCGGTGTTGTTCGTCGACCACCACCATGCCGAGATCGAAGAATTCGACCGCGTCCTGGATCAGGGCGTGCGTACCGATGACGATCCCGGCCTCCCCGGTCACCGCGGCGAGCAACGCCTCCCGTTTGGCGGCCACCGGCATGGAGCCGGTGACCAGGGTGATCCGGGTCGCGTTCTCCGCGGCGCCGAGCTCCCCGCCCTGTCCCAGCTCACCGAGCATCGCGCGCAGCGAACGATAGTGCTGGGCGGCCAAGACCTCGGTGGGCGCCAGCAGTGCGCACTGCCGTCCGGTATCGACGACCTGCAGCATGGCGTGCAGCGCGACGATGGTCTTACCGGAACCCACCTCGCCTTGCAGCAGCCGGTGCATGGGCTGTTCGCGGGACAGGTCGACGGAGATCTCCTCGATGACCTGCCGTTGTCCGGCGGTGAGCTCGAACGGCAGCCGCTGCTCGAACGCGGCGGCGATACCGTCGGCACGCGGCGGGCAGGCCGGTGCGATCCGCGCCGACACCTCGTGGCGGCGTTCGGCGAGCACCAGTTGCAGGGCCAGCGCCTCGTCGAACCGCAACCGCTCCCGCGCCCGCTCGATATCGTTCTTGTGCTCGGGCAGATGGATGAGCCGCAGCGCCTCCCCGACCGGCATCAGTGCCCGCTCGGCCCGTAGGTCCTCCGGCAGCGGGTCCGCGAGCGGGTCCAGCTGATCGAGTACCTGGCGGACACAGGCCAGGATCTCCCAGCTCTGTACCTTCGCGGTGGCCGGGTAGACCGGCAGGTACTCGCGTTCGAAGAACGACATGTCCACGCCGTCGGAGCCCTTGGCGCTCTGGGCGATCCCGCGCAGGTCGCCGCCGCCGCGCACGGTGGTCAGCGCCGGTTCGTCGTCCCCTGCTTCGGGCAGGATCAGATAGCCGGGATGGCTGAGATTCCATTGCCCGGGCCGCCAGTAGGTCACCGTGCCCGACATCATCGCCCGGGCGCCCTGGCGGACCGCGTACTTGACCTTGTCGCCGTTGAAGAACGTGACGTCCACTCCCCGGCCCGCGCCGGTGTCGAGCACCACCTTCAGCAGCGAACCCCGCCGCTGCCGCATCGGGCGCAATTCGGCCTTGGTGATCCGGCCGATCACGGTGATATGCGCCCCGTCCTCCGGCGCCTCCTCGGTGAGCGGCTGTCCCTGGGTGGCGTAGCGCAGCGGATAGTGGCGCAGCAAATCCTCCACGGTCCGCATATCGAAGGCATCGTCCAGCGATCCGGCCGCTTTCGCGCCCAGGACGTGGTCGAGCCGGTCGCTCAGTGTCGCCATCGCGAAACTCCTGTCACCGTGGGCCTCCGGGTCCGCCGGATACTCATTCCACCCCGATCTGTATCAGGTCCCCGCGCTGCCCACCGGAATACACCGTGACCTCCACGCCCGGGAACTCGGCCCCGATATGGTGCGCGAGACCGTCGGCGAGACCAGCGGGCGCCTCCGCGCCGACCAGCAGGGTCACCAGTTCGCCGCCGAGCCCGAGCATGCGGTCCAGCAGGGTCTCGCCGGCGGTCCGGGTATCCGCGTCGATCACGACCACATCGTGCCCGACCAGGCCGAGTCCGTCGCCGGGCCCACAGGTCCCGACCATGGTCAGGGCGCGGCCCCGCGCCCGCCGCAACGCTCCCCAGCGTGTCGCGGCGGCTGCCTCCGACATCGCGAAGGCATCGTCGACGGCGATCCGGGACCGGTCGTGGACCGCCAGCGCGGCCAGCCCCTGCACCATGCTGGCGCTGGGCAACAGCAGCACATCGCGGTGCGCGTCCCGGGCCGCGGCGCCCACCGCGACCAATTCCTGCGCGGGCAGTGCGCCGTTGGGCAGAACGAGCACCTCGCGATGGGGCAGCCCGCGGATCGCCGCGAGCAGCGCGGGCGACCCCAGCGCGGGTTCGGCGCCGAGTACCACCGCGCCCGCCGCCTCGAACAACGCGGTGGCACCGGTCCCGGCGGCGAGCGCGAGCACTCCCCGGTCGGCCGGTTCGGCCGAGCGCCCGGCGGTCCGCCGCGGCCGGTCGGCACCGGCGCGGACGCCGGATCGGGGGTCCCCGCCGCAGGGTGTCGAGGTCCGGCCCCGGGCGGTCTGCGGATCGTGCGGCGCACCGGATCGCACCGGTGGATTCTCGGCGAGGAACTCGATGCGGATATCCGCCGGCCGGCCCATCTCCAGTCCGGCCTCCACCGCCGCCCCGGCGTCGGCGCAGTGCACATGGACCGACCAGCCGCCCGCACCGTCGGCCGCGACGACCACCGAATCACCCAGCCGGTCCAGCCGTACCCGCAGTTCGGCCGCCGGTGCGGCCCCGGCCGCGGCGATCCGGTACATCACCTCGTACCGGGGCTCCCGCGCGGCACTCCGCGCGGCGTCCGGCTCCTCCGCCACGGCATATTCGCGGCGTATCGGCGCCGCGCCGGTGAGTACCGCCACCAGTTCGTCCAGCAGCACCAGCAGGCCCCGGGCCCCGGCGTCCACCACCCCCGCGGCGCGCAGGACGTCGAGCTGGTCGCGGGTCTCGTCCAGGGCCCGCCCGGCGCCCTCGGCCCCGGCCCGCGCCGCCGCGGCGAGATCGGCCCCCGGACACCCCGCCGCGGCGGCCCCGGCCCGGTCGAGCACGGTGAGGATCGTCCCCTCGACCGGGCGGCTGAGGCTCTCGCGGACCAGCGCCGCGGCGCGCAGCAGGCCCGCCCGGTATCCGGCGGCGGTCAGGACCGGACCGCTCGTGGCCTCGGCGAAACCGCGCAGCACCTGGGCGATGATGATCCCGGAGTTGCCCCGCGCGCCCGCGACCGCGCCCCGGGCCAGCGCCGCGGCCGCCCGGTCCGCCGCTATCGGAGCACCGGGACCACCGGCCGCCCCCTCCGCCTCCGCGACGGCGGCGCGCAGGGTCGACAGCAGGTTGGTCCCGGTATCGGAATCGGGCACCGGGAAGACATTGAGCGTGTCGATCTCCGCGCGCCGCGCCGCGAGACCGGAGACACAGGCCCGGCCCCAGCGCAGCAGGCCGGCGCCGTCGAGCCCGGTGGCACCGGGCGCGGTACCGTCGGAGACGCCGTCCGTACCATCGTTCACCTGCCGGGTTCCGGCCACCGCCACCTCGTTCCTCACCAACGGGATCTCCCGGTGGCCAGGTTAGCGGGATTCGCCCGGCGACCCGCCACTCCCGGATCCGTGCTGCTCGCCGCGGCGTCGCGGCACGGCGACCCCGGTTTGGAGTATGAATACGGGTCGGGCTACCCTTGCGGGGTTGCCTGGCGCGACCGTTGCACGGTCTGCGCTCGCCGAGCCCGGTGTTCGGCAGGCATGACGACATTGTTCTCGGATCGACCGCTGTACCGGTGGCAGATCCCCACCATGACATGAAGGAGTTCGCGACTATGGCTGCCGTCTGCGACGTCTGCGCCAAGGGCCCCGGCTTCGGTAAGTCGGTCTCGCATTCGCACCGGCGCACCAACCGTCGCTGGAACCCGAATATCCAGACCGTGCGCGCACAGGTCGCCCCGGGTAACACTCGCCGGATGAATGTGTGCACCTCGTGCCTGAAGGCGGGCAAAGTCGTCCGCGGCTGACCGCTGCCGGACCGTCCGCCGGCACGGCGGGCCCCGTAGACCTTCGAATACGATTCGCCCCGGCCGCTCCACCGCGGCCGGGGCGAAGTCGTGTCCGCGTACGCCCCGGATCGGGTCGTGACCGGTCCGCAGAGGGGCACCGGCGCCGAACCGCCCTGGACCATCCTCCCGGCGACCCCGGTACACGCCCGTGCCCTGGCGGCCTGCAATATCGCCTGCTGGCGTGAGGCCTATCGCGGACTGGTCCCCGATCATCTGCTCGACGCCTTCGATGTGGACCGCGGCGCCGCGAGCTGGGCGCGCAGTACGCGACGCGACGGGTCGATCCTGATCGCGCGGGTCGGCGCGGAAGTCGTCGGATTCACCCGCTACGGCCCGCCGCAGGAGCATCCCGCGGTCGCCGAACGCGAGCTCGCCGCCATGTACGTGCGGGCCCGCTGGTACGGGACCGGACTCGCGCACGCCCTGCTCGGTGCGGTGCTGGAACCCGGACTGTCCTGTTCACTGTGGGTTTTCGACCGCAATCCCCGGGCCCGCGCGTTCTACGCGAAGTACGGATTCGCCCCCGACGGCACCGAGCGGTCCGAACGTTTCGGCGCCGCAACCGAGATCAGGATGGTGCGCCCGGCAGTAATGTCGGGGCCATGAGCACCGAAGCAGAATACGTCCGGATCGAAGACGGGGTCCTGGAGATCACCCTGTCCACCGCAGCGAAGGGCACCTCACTCGATTTCGCGGGTGTCGCGGCGGGCACTGCCGCGCTCGAGGCGCTGAAACCGGAGGTGGGCGCGGTACTGCTGACCGGTGCGGGCCCGAATTTCTGCGCCGGCGGGGACGTCCGAGATTTCGCGGCCGCCGAAGATCGTGGCGCGCATCTGTACAACCTGGCCGATACACTGCACGTTCTCGTCCGCGCGCTGGACGCCGCACCGGTCCCGGTGGTCGCGGCGGTGCACGGCTGGGCCGCGGGCGCCGGGATGAGCCTGGTCTGCGCGGCCGATATCGCGATCGGCGGCCCGCGCACCCGCATGCGCCCCGCCTACCCCGGCGTCGGGCTGAGCCCCGACGGCGGTATGTCCTGGACCCTGCCGCGGCTGGTGGGTGCGGCCAAGGCGCGGGAGATCCTGCTCACCGACGCGGTACTCGACGCCGCCGAGGCGCAGCGTCTCGGCATCCTGGCCCGGATCGCCGACGACGACGAATCGGTGCTCGGTACGGCCCGGGAGCTGGCCCGCACCCTGGCCCGGGGCCCTCGCGCCAGTTACGCCTCCATCCGCACCCTGCTGAGCAAATCGGCGACCGCGACCCTGAGCGAACAACTCGACGCCGAACGCGATGCGATGGGCGCCGCGGCGGGCGGGCCCACCGGGCGGGAAGGCGTGGACGCCTTCCTCGCCAAACGGGCCCCGGATTACTCCGGTCTGGCCTGAATCCGCCTCACCGCGAGGTCAGCACGAATTTCGCCACCGCCTCGGTGAAGGCGTCGTTGTCGTCACCGGCGGCGGTATGGGCGGCATTGCCGATCTCGACGATCTCGGCATGCGGTACCAGGGCCTGGAATTCGGCCGCGCCCTCGGCGCTGACCACATCCGACTGCAGTCCGCGCACCAGCAGCACCGGAATGGTCAGCGCCCGCGCGGCGCCGTCCAGGGTGCGGGCCATCCGATCGGGATCGGCGGATTTGTCGCCGAGGATGCCCGGATCCCAGTGCCAGTACCAGCGCCCGTCGCGTTCGCGCAGATTACGCAGCAGTCCGGAGTTGGATTTGGGGCGCGGCCGGTGCGGGAGGTATTCGGCCACCGCGTCGGCGGCCTCGTCCAGGGTCGCGAAACCGTCGGGATTCTTGCTGAGGAAGGTGAGGACCCGGTTCACGCCCTCGGGTTCGGGGCGGGTCACGATATCGACCAGGACCAGGGCGGAGATGGCCTGCCCGCCCGGCGCGTGGGTCGCGAGCAGGCCGGTGATACCGCCCATACTGGCGCCCACCACCACCGCGGGCCCGCCGCCGAGTTGTTCGAGGATCGCGTGCACATCGCCGACCATGGCCTCGTAGCGGTAATCGCGATCCGGCGCCCACTGGCTGTCGCCGTGACCGCGGGCGTCGAGCGCGACCGCCCGGATTCCGGCGGCGCCGAGCTGCGCACCGGTCTGTTTCCAGGAGTGCCGGGTCTGGCCACCGCCGTGCAGGAACAGCACGGGAGCGCCGTCGGGAGGGCCGTACTGGTCCGCAACGAGCTCGATCCCGCCCGAGCCGCGCAATCGCAGCCGGACGGGATCGAGCAGATTGTTCGCATTACTCACGATTTTCAGCATCGCAAATATGCGGACGTTACGCCGTATGAACGGACAAATCAGCAGTCCAGGTCCATGGCGCTGAGGGTCCGCTGGAACAGGCACGCGCCCTTGGCGTTCACCGACGCCGAGATCGTGGACGATCCGTTCGAGGTGAAGTCCTCGGCGACCGGCGCGGTGACCGGGGCCGGCTCCAGCCGCAGCGGGGCCGCTCCGGCCGTGGCCGCGGCCCCGCCCGACAGGGCCGCGCCCAATGCGAGCGAGGCGGTGATGCCGCGCAGTTTCATGGTGTGCTCCTCACTTGTTTCTCTTTCGACGCCCGGTCAGGGCAGGCGCCAGTCCACGGGCTCGCCGCCGAGTTCGTCCAGGAGTTCGTTGACCCGGGAGAACGGACGGGAACCGAAGAATCCTCGCGACGCCGACAGCGGTGACGGATGCGCGGATTCGATACAGGGCACCTCGGCCTCGGCCAGCACCGGTTTCAGCGAGGCCGCGTCCCGGCCCCACAGCACGGCCACCAGCGGCTCGTCCCGCGCCACGAGCGCCCGGATCGCCTGTTCGGTGACCTGCTCCCAGCCCTTTCCGCGATGCGAGGCGGGTTTGCCGGGCGAAACGGTCAGTACCCGGTTCAGCATCAGGACGCCCTGATCCGACCACGGGCTCAGATCGCCGCAGGTGGGCGTGGGATGGCCGAGGTCCTTGCTGTATTCGGCGAAGATATTGGCCAGGCTGCGCGGTACCGGCGAAACATCCGGCGCCACCGAGAAGCTCAACCCCATCGGATGTCCGGGAGTCGGATACGGGTCCTGGCCCACGATCAGCACCCGGACATCCTCGAACGGATGCCGGAAGGCGCGCAGCACATTCTCTCCGGCGGGTAGATACCCGCGACCCTCGGCGTTCTCGGAGCGCAGGAATTCGCCCATCGCCGCGATGCGATCGGCCACCGGCTCCAGCGCTTTCGCCCAGCCCGGATCGATGATGTCCGCGAGTGGTTTCGTGCCCATGACCGCACAACCTATCGTGACCGGTCCGATTTCGCCGAGTCCGTCCCCGCGAACGCCTCCCACCCCCGGGAGCCCTCGTACCGGGCGCCGTCGACGGTAACCCCATGACCGGCATCGATACGCCCGATGGCGGTCCAGCCGGACGGGAGCGCCGACCCCGGCGGCCAGACCCCGGCGAACACATGATCCTCACCGCCGGTCAGGATCCATTGCCGCACATCGCCTTCCACCGCCTCGGCGCAGCGGTGCAGTGCGGGGTCGGCCAGCGCGTCGAAGGAGATATCGACCGCGACGCCCGAGGCGTCGGCGATATGTCCCAGATCGGCCAGCAGTCCGTCGGAGATATCGGTGAGGGCGACCGGCGGGCGACCATCACGGATCGCGTCGCGCACCGATCCGTAGGGCGGACGCGGCGCGCGATGCGCCGCCAGCGCCCGTTCGGTCTCCGCGCTCGCGGTGATATCCGGTGTCATCAGCACGGCATATCCCGCCGCCGACCAGCCGGGGCTGCCCGCGATCGCGACGGTACCGCCGGGCCGCGCGCCGGACCGGGTGATGTATTCGCACCCCAGGGGGTCGCCGAAGGCGGTCACCGAGATCACCCAGTGCGGACTGCGCACGATATCCCCGCCGGCGACCGAACCACCGGCCCGGACGGCCTCGTCCCAGCATCCGTCCGCCAGCCGCAGCACCGCCTCGGCCGGGGCGTCGGCCGGGATTCCCACTCCGATGACATAGCCGGTCGGTGCCGCGCCCATGGCGTAGATATCGGCGGCGTTCTGTGCGATCGCCTTACGGCCGATGTCCTCGGGGTCCGACCAGTCCAACCGGAAATGCCGGTCCTCGATCAACATATCGGTGCTCACCGCGTAGTGACCGCGTCCGGCCGTCAGCACGGCGGCGTCGTCACCCGGGCCCAGCCGGACCGCCGGGCCCTGCACCCGGCCCCGGTTGATCCGGGAGATCAGGGCGAATTCGCCCATCTCCGCGACCGTCGGTCCTGTACTGATCGTGCCGGCCCTTCCTCGCTCGCGGTCGCGGCGGCACCCCGCCGCCGCCCGGCCGTACGCCGGCCCGCCCGGCACCGACGGTACCCTGTGCCCGGTGACCAGGCGCGGCGGCCGGATGCCGCGCCGACCGTCGGACGAAAGGATCGCCGAGGATGCCGGGGACATCGCCGGACCGGGACGCCGATTCCCCGGAAACCGATGAATCGGTACCGGGCAACCTGCCGGACCCCGAAGCCACCGGCGAACCGGAGACCGCGGACGTGGCCGATCCCCCGGAGAATCCCGGCGCGGCCGCGGACCCCGGCGAATCCGGCGGCCCGGGCGACGCCGGGACCGGTGACTCCGGGCGCACGCCCTATCCCCCCGCCTTGATCGCCACCGCGGTGGCGCTTCCGGTGGCGCTCGTGGTGGGTGTGGTGGTGGCCGCGTTCCTGGTTCTGCGCGCACCCGCCGAACCCGAACCGGTGGCGCTGGGCCCGGTCCCGGCGCCCGCGGCCGACGGTCCCGCCTGCGCCGCGCTGATGCCCGCGCTACCCGCCGACATGGGTGATTTCAGCCGCGCGACCCTGGTCGACCCGGCACCCCCGGCCACTACGGCCTGGCAGCGCCCCGACGGCGGCGAACCCATCGTGCTGCGCTGCGGGCTGGACCGCCCGCTGGAATTCAACCGGGCGTCCCCACTGCAGATCGTCAACGGGGTGCAGTGGTTCGAGATCCGCGACGATGCCGCGGCCACCGCCACCTGGTTCGCCGTGGACCGCGAAACCTATATCGCGCTCACCGTCCCCGACGGATCCGGCCCCACACCGCTGCAAGCGGTATCGGACACCATCACCGCGCACCTGCCGGCACGTCCGATCGATCCGGGAGAACTTCCGAACTGAGACGCGGCGGCGCCGGGCATAGTGCCCACCGGACGGGCGGGATCCGCCGCCACCCGGGCCGCACCCGCCGCAGCGGGAACGTCAGCGCAGTCCGGTACCGCGCGCCAGCGCCGTATCGATCAGTGTGGTGAGCAGTTCGCTGTAGGTGATCCCGGTGTGCTCCCACATCCGCGGGTACATGGAGATCGGCGTGAACCCGGGCATCGTGT
>NZ_JBSFRU010000224.1:0-10986 GCF_053589395.1 Nocardia sp. NPDC003345 | reverse complement strand
TGTGCTAGTCAGATCTGATATGCGCTGGATGTGGTAGATGGTCGGATAGGACGGCATCCAGCCCAGCCGGGCCGACTGCGCGATCACATCGGCGGTGCTCATACCGGCCAGTTGTCCGGCGCCGGGGGTGGCCGACAGTTTGTCGGCGCCGAACCAGTCGTAGCGGAACTGGTCGGAGTGCAGGTACCAGAAGGCGGTCTGGACCATCTGCCGGGGCGGACGTGACCAGTCCAGCGCCGAGGCCAGTTGCGTCCAGCCGGTGACCGGCCGGCATTTCTCCTGACCTACATAGTGCGCCCACCCCCCGCCGTTCACCCCCTGGCATCCGGTGAGGGTGGTCAGGGTGAGGAAGGCGCGGTAGATGGTGTCGGAGTGGAACCAGTGGTTGGTTCCGGCGCCCATGATGATCATCGAGCGGCCGTGGCTCTCCTCGGCGTTGCTCGCGAACTCGCGCGCGATCCGGAGTGTCACCGAGGCGGGCACTCCGGTGATCGACTCCTGCCAGGCCGGGGTGTAGGGCTGGGAGGGATCGTCGTAGTCGACCGGCCACACGCCGGGCAGGCCCGGGCGCTGCACCCCGAACTGCGCCAGCATCAGGTCGAACACCGTGGTGACGAGGTGACCGTTCACCCGGCGCACCGGCACCCCCCGCATCATCGTGGCGTCCTCGCCGCCCACGACATCGAACCGGGGCAGCCGCACCGGGACCGTGTGGCCGCCGAACAGCGTCAGCTGCGGCACCACCCCCTCGAGGTCGAGATTCCATTTCCCCATCCCGGTTTCGCCGTAGCGGTGCCCGACCGAGCCGTTCGGGACGACGGCCCGGCCCTCGGCGTCGAGGACCACGGTTTTGAACGCCGCGTTCTCCACCCCGGCACAGTCGTCGAGATCGGCGGCGGTCAGGAATTTTCCCGCGAGGTAGCCGTCGGCCTCCGCTTCCAGGCGTACCAGGAACGGCAGATCGGTGAATTGGCGGATATAGCTCGTGAAATACGGGACCTCGCGTTCGACGAAGAACTCGCGCAGCACCACATGCCCCATCGCCATCGCCAGCGCGCCGTCGGTACCCGGGTGCGGGGCCAGCCATTCGTCGGCGAATTTCACGTTGTCGGCGTAATCCGGGGAGACCGCGACCACCTTCTGCCCGCGGTAGCGCGCCTCGGTCATCCAATGCGCGTCCGGCGTGCGGGTCACCGGCAGGTTCGACCCCCACATGATCAGATAGCCGGCGTCCCACCAGTCCCCCGATTCCGGTACATCGGTCTGATCGCCGAAGACCTGCGGCGACGCCACCGGCAGATCGGCGTACCAGTCGTAGAAGGACAGCATCGTCCCGCCCACCAGGGAAACGAAACGCGCGCCGGAGGCGTGCGACACCATCGACATCGCCGGGATCGGCGAGAAACCGGCGATCCGGTCCGGGCCGTAGCGCTCGATGGTGTGCACATGGGCGGCCGCGATCATCTCGGTCGCCTCGTCCCAGGTGGCGCGAACCAATCCGCCCTTACCGCGCGCCGATTTGTATCGCGCCGCCGCTTCCGGGTCCGCCACGATCGAGGCCCAGGCCCGCACCGGATCTCCGGTGGCCGCCTTGGCCTCCCGGTACATCCGCAGCAGCACGCCCCGGATGTAGGGATAGCGCACCCGGGTCGGCGAGTAGGTGTACCAGGAGAAGGCCGCGCCGCGCGGGCAGCCGCGCGGTTCGTACTCGGGTTTGTCCGGGCCCACCGACGGATAGTCGGTCTGCTGGGTCTCCCAGGTGATGATCCCGTCCTTGACATAGATCTTCCACGAACACGATCCCGTGCAGTTCACCCCATGCGTGGACCGCACCACCTTGTCGTGGCTCCAGCGATCCCGGTAGAACTCGTCGGCCTGGCGCCCGCCCTTCTCGTACATCGACCGCCGGTCCGGTGAGATCTCGGCGCGGGTGAAGAACCGGCGGGTGCCCACCAGGGCGTCGGTCAGCTCATCGTCGAGCCGGGCGCCGCCGGAGCCGTGGCGGGAATCGGGCATCGCTACTCCTTCTGCGTTCTCCGGGCGGACGATCAGGTCTGTTTCCGGGCGACCTCGCGGCGTACGACGGTGAGCGTGAACACCAGCGCGGCCAGCGCGACCACGGCCAGTGCCAGCAGTCCGGGGCCGTAATCGGAGGTGGTCTCGTAGATCGCGCCCATCACCAGCGGCGGCACGAACCCGCCCAGACCACCGGCGGCGCCGACGAAACCGGTCACCGCGCCGACCTTGCCGGGCGGGGCGATCAGCGCGACCAGCGCGAAGGTGGCGCCGCTGCCCGCGCCCAGCGCGGCGGCCATGGCCAGGAACGCGATGGTGCCGATGGGCATCAGGCCCGGGGTGGCCGATTGCACGACGGCGCCCACGACCACGACCGCCAAGGCCACCGCGAGCACCAGCGGGGCGCCGAGACGGTCCGCGAGCCAGCCACCGATCGGGCGCATGATCACCGCCAGCAGTACGAACCCGGCCATCCGATTGGCGGCGTCGGTCTGCGAGAGGTCGTAGGCGGTGCGCAGATAGGACGGCAGGTACACCGAGAACGCCACGAAACCGCCGAACGCCACCGCGTACAGTGCCGAGGCCGCCCACGTCGCGGGCAGGCGCACGGTCTGAGCCAGGCGGGCCGTCATCGACTCGGCGGGCGGGATACGGCCCGGAGCGTCGCGCAGCAGCAGCCAGGAAACGATCGCGTAGACCGCCAGCGCCGCGGCGCACAACAGGAACGGGGTCGCGGTATCCCCCGCGTCCACCAGGGGCACGGTGGTCAGCGCGCTGATCGCGGTACCGCCCATTCCCATGCCGTAGACACCGATCGCGAGTCCCTGTTTCTCCGGCGGGAACCAGGCGCTCACGAACGGCACCCCCACCGCGAAGACCGTGCCGCCCAGGCCGAGGAAGAATCCGCCGATCAGCAGGGCCGCCAGCGCCGAATGCCCGACCAGGCCGAGGAACAGCACCGGGATCACGGTGATGACGGAGATCATCGGGAACATCAGCCGCCCGCCGTAGCGGTCGGTGAGCGCGCCGACCGGGATACGCCCGAGTGAGCCCACGATCACCGGGACGGCCACCACCAGCGACTCCTGGAACGAGTTGAGGCCGAGTTCCTCACGCAGTCGCGGCGCGAGCGGGCTGAGCAGCGCCCACGCCCAGAAATTCAGCGCGAAACCGACCGTGGCCACGATGAGCATCAGCGTGCGGCCGCCCACCGCGACGCGGTCGCCGGTCGCGGCGGTGTTCAGCGGAGTCGAAGCGGCCACCATCACTCCCAGGGAGTCGGTCCGGTATGGCGTCTGCGCCCACAGGGCCTGGGCCCATGACGATCGGCGGGCGTTACCTTCGGTCTCGCGCGGCCGGGTGGTCGTGCTCCCGGCCCCCGTTGCTGCCTGTGATCTCCATGGCCACCGGACCGCTGGGCTCGCCCCGGCCGGTGACCGTACGGACGTCATTGTGCCCCCCTGGGGCATCAGTCGGCCTCCATCCGGTTTTCCGGGTGTTTCGCGACCCGCCGGTACGGGCTCGCGGCCGGCGCCCCGGCGGCTCCGCCTAGGCTCGACCGGTGGTGGATATCGACTGGCCCGATCTGCGCGCCCGGTGCCGAATCGAGGAGGACGAGGCGATCCTGGCGATCGGCAAACCCGCCGGGATCTCGGTCACCGGGGAGCGGCACGATATCGATATCGTGACCGCCGCCGAGGCCACCGGCGAGACCCTGTACCCCGTGCACCGGATCGACAAGGTCACCTCGGGTGTGGTGCTCCTGGCCAAGGAGTTGCCCGCGCACGGACAGCTCACCCGCCAGTTCAACAAGCAGACGGCGCACAAGACGTATCTGGCCCTCGTCGCGACCGGTGCGACGCCGCTACCCGACCGCGGCACCATCGACCTGCCGCTGAGCGTCGGACGCAAGAACCGGGTCCGGATCGCCGCCCCGCGCGAGGCCATCCACCGCGCCGGCGACCACTGGTCGGTGCAGGAGTCCGAGCTGCTGAAAACGAAGAACTACCCCTCGCTCACGGAATTCACCGTGGTGGACCGGCACCCCGACCTCACCGTGCTGGCCCTGCGGCCCCGCAGCGGCCGCCGTCATCAGTTGCGGGTACATCTGGCCTGGATCGGCCACGAGATCCTGGGCGACCCGCTGTTCGACCGCTCCGGCACCCGCCCGCGCACCCATCTGCACTCCTGGCGGCTGGGGCTCACCGCGGACTGGCGCCCGGACGGCCGCCTGGACTTGGAGGCACCCCCCGACGACGCCTTCTGGGCGCCGCTGCCGCACCCGCCGAGCGCCCTGCCCGGCTGATCCCGCGGAGGGGGACGTGGCCTCCCTCATACCGGCGGCCACCCGCCCGCCGGACTACCCTAAGCTGGCACTGTGATCCTGGTGGCTCAGGTCAGCGATACCCATTTCGACGTCGGGACCCGTAACGCCGAACGCGCGCAACGGGTCATGGCCTATCTCGCGGACCTGCGGCGACGGCCCGATCTGATCCTGGTGACCGGTGATATCACCGATTCCGGCAAACCCGAGCAGTACGCCGAGGCCAGGATGGCGCTGCAAGCGGACCTGCCGGTACTGGCGATACCCGGTAACCACGACGACCGCGCCGCGTTCCGGGAGGTGCTGCTGGCCGAGCCGCCCGCCGACGATCCGCTGAACCAGGTGCACCGGATGGCGGGCCTCAGCGTGATCCTGCTCGATTCCAGTGTTCCGGGGCAGTCGGGCGGGCAACTGAGCGATCCGACCTACGACTGGCTGGCCGCGACGCTGGCCGCGACCCCGGCGGACGACGGAGTTCTGATCGCTCTGCATCATCCGCCGGTCTTCCTGCACAGCCCGATCGTCGATCCCATCGCCCTGGACGAACCGGAACGGCTGGCGGCGGTGATCGCCGCCGACCCCCGGGTGATCGCGACCCTCACCGGGCACGCGCACACCTCGGGCGCCACGACCTTCGCCGGACGTCCGCTACTGGTCTGTCCCAGTACCGCGTCGGTACTGGGCGGCGAATGGGAACTGGCCCCGCCCGAGCGGGTGATGGACTACGCGCCGGATCCGGCGGTGGCGCTGCACGTGATCGACGACGGCCACCGCCTGGTCACCCATTTCCGCAGCGTGCCCATGGGCGGCTGGATCGGCACTCCGCGCTGAGGCCGGATCAGTACCGCCCGGCCCGGGTGCGGCGGTAGGCGGCCGGGGTCCCGCCGGTCCAGCGTTTGAACGCGTAGATGAACGTCGACGCCTCCGCGTAGCCGAGCCGGATCGCGACATCGCTGACCGAGAGCGGGGTGGCGGTCAGCATCTCCTCGGCCAGCGCCCGGCGTACCTCGTCCAGGAGCGCGCGATAGCTGGTCCCGGCGGCATCGAGATGGCGGCGCAGGGTCCGGGTGCTCATATTCAGGTCGGCGGCCACGGCGTCGATACCGGGCGGTGCGGTGAGACCGTCGGTGCCGCCGCGCGGCACCAGGCGGGCCCGTACCTCGGCGGCGATCCCGGTGCGGGCCCGCCGCCGGTGCACCAGATCACGGCATTGGGCCAGGCAGATGGCCAGGGTGTGCTCGTTGGCCTGCGGGAGCGGCTGATCGAGGATCGCCGGATCGATCGCGACCAGGTTCTCCGGCCGCTCGAATCGCGGCGTCGCCACGGTGACCTCGGCGATGAGGTCGGCGTAGGAAGGTTCGGGGAAGGTGAACTCGGCCCGCAGCAGCGCGAGGTGGCGGCCCAGCAGATCGCTCATCACCTGGTGCATGGCCGTCACATCTCGTTCCACCAGGAACTGCCGGACATCGGCCGGTACGGCCTCGTCGTCGATACGGCCGATGAATTCCCCCTCCTCCCACTGGGTCACCGGGAGGCAGAAGGTAAAGCTCAGTTCCAGATAGCGCAGCGCGAAATCGATGGCCTCGGCCAGGGTGGGACTGCTGACGCAGGCGAAACCGAAGATTCCGAAGGTGGTGATGCGGTACCGGCGTCCGATCTCGATACCCATTCCGGGCCGGTCCAGTTCGTGCACCAGATTGCGGACCACCGTGAGTTCGGTATGGGCGTCGATCTGGGTATCGGGATCGTGTAGCCGGGGCTCGGTGAGTTCGGTTCCGCGCAGCAGGGCCGCCACCGGGACCCCGTGCTCGGCGCCGTAGCCGGCCATGAGGGCGACGCTGGCGACACCGCGCGGGAAATCCCAATCCCGGATCGACGGACGCTGCACCATGACGTCATTATGGCCGAATATCTCGATTGCGATACCACCGGTGGTTACCAGGACAGCTGCGCACACCGCCGGGCGGTATCGGCTGTCTCGACCTGCAGCGTCGCGTGCTGGATATGGAAGCGCTCGGATAGCAGCCGCTGGCACGCGCGCAGGATCTCGTCGCCGGAATCGGGGCCGGTGGTGGTGATATGCGCGGAGGCCACCTCCATCCCGGAGGTCAGCGTCCAGACATGCAGATCGTGGACATCGCAGACCCCGGGAACCGCGCCCAGTTCGGCCGCGACCTCTTCCACATCGAGCTCTTCCGGACTGTGCTGGAACAGGATGCGCAGCGAACGCCGGGCGAGCACGTAGCTGCGCGGCAGCACCCAGACGCCGATGGCGACGCCGACGATCATATCGGCGTAATACCAGCCGGTTGTCAGGGTGATCGCCGCCGAGACGAGCACGCCGACGGAGCCGACCATATCGGCGAGCACCTCGAGATAGGCGCCGCGGACATTCAGGCTCTCCTCCGCGCCGCGGCGCAGCAGCAGGAACGACACGATATTGGCGAGCAGGCCGATCACACCCGCGATCAGCACCGGACCACCGGGCACCTCCGGCGGCTCTCCGAACCGGCGCACCGCCTCGACCAGGACATAACCCGCCACACCGAAGAGCAGGACCGCGTTGGCCAGGGCCGCGATGACTTCGGCCCGGTAGTAACCGAAGGTGCGGGTATAGCTGGGCCGGGTGTTGCGGGCCAGCATGATCGCCGATAGCGCCATCCCGATACCGACGACGTCGGTGAGCATATGCGCGGCGTCGGAGAGCAAGGCCAATGAACCGGTGACCAGCGCGACCGCCAGCTCGATCAGCATGAATCCGGCGCCGATGGCCAGCGCCAGACCGAGCCGGCCGACGTACTTTCCGGAGGCGCTCTCGGGCGATACCCGATGCGTATGATCATGTCCCACCCGAACAACATATGCGTCCATGCGCATGCTTGCAACACCTTCGATTCGACTCTCACCACCGGGCTGGCAGACTTGATTTCGTGAGTGACCAGCCCGCAACCACCCACCTCGGCGAACCCGGCCGAAATCCCGCCGCTCCCCCCGGCGCCACCGCCCTGCGCCCGATCGAACTCGCGAACGGCGCGGTGCTCGGCGGCGTCACCGTCGGCCTGGTCACCGTAGGCGCGCTGGTGCCCTTCGCCGCGGTATTACAACTGGTCGCGGCCGTGCCGATGGGTCTGCTCGCCCATCGCTACCGCTTCCGCGCGGTCGTCATCGCATCGGTCTCGGCGGCCCTGGTCACCTTCGTCGCCGCCGGGCTCACCGCGGCCACGGCCATGGTCGCCACCGCCACCATCGGCGCGATCGTGGGCACGGTCAAACGTCGCGGCGGCGGCATCCTCGCCGTCACCGGACTGTCGCTGCTCGCCGGCCTGGGGTGGAGCATGTTCTCGATCGGGTTCCTGCTGGCCTTCTCCGCGACCCGCGAACTGCTCTTCGATACGATCCGCAACACCGCCACCGGATTCGCCGAACTCACCGCCCGCCAGGCGCAGCTGGCCCCGCTGGGCAGCGGCGTCCTGGATATCGCCGAGATGGTGCTGGACTGGTGGTGGATCTATATCGGCGGGACCGTGCTGTTCGGCACGGTCGTCACGGCGCTGGTGTCCTGGTTCGTCCTGGGCTCGGTGCTGGACCGCCTGACCTGGCTCCCCGGCAGCGACCGGCTCGACGCCCCCGCCGACGACCGGCCGATCGAGCCGCTTCCGGTGACACTGCGGGCGGCCGGATATCGCTACCCGGGCGCGACCGCCGACGCCCTCACCGGGATCGACCTGCGGGTCGAGGTCGGCGAATTCGTGGCGGTGGTCGGCCACAACGGGTCCGGGAAATCCACCCTCACCCGGCTGCTGGCCGGGCTGCCGCCGACCACGGGTGTCGTCGAACGACCGGGGTCGGCCGGGCTCGGCCACCTGGGCGGGACCGCGATGGTCCTGCAACGCCCGGAGAGCCAGACACTGGGCGTCCTGGTGGCCGACGATGTGGTCTGGGGTCTACCCG
Source organism: Nocardia sp. NPDC003345 (assembly GCF_053589395.1). Lineage (NCBI taxonomy): Bacteria > Bacillati > Actinomycetota > Actinomycetes > Mycobacteriales > Nocardiaceae > Nocardia > Nocardia sp. NPDC003345. The sequence continues at coordinate 2,696 of NZ_JBSFRU010000224.1, read as the reverse complement.
CCGGACTCGCGGCGCAGGTGGATATCGACGGCCTGCTCGACGAGGTCGGGCTCGCGGGAATGGGCGGTAAGGAGACCGCGGCGCTGTCCGGGGGCCAGCAGCAGCGCCTCGCGGTCGCGGCGGCGCTGGCCCGCCGCCCGGCACTGCTCATCGCCGACGAGGCCACCTCGATGATCGACCCCGACGGCCGCCGCGAGCTGGTGGCACTGCTCGCGCGGCTGCCACGCAAACACGCCATGGCGGTGGTGCTGGTGACCCATCACGAGGCCGACGCCGACGCCGCCGACCGGGTGATCCACCTGGCCGGCGGCCGTACCGTCGATCATCTGCCGGCCTGGCCGAAACCGGCCCGGGCGCAGCGCCGCAAACCGATGGGCGACACCCTGCTGGAACTGCGCGGGGTCCGGCACACTTACAACCGCGGCACCCCATGGGAGGCGGCCGCGCTGCACGGGGTCGACCTCACGGTCCGGCGTGGTGAAGCGCTGCTGGTGGTGGGCGGGAACGGGTCCGGGAAATCGACGCTGGCCTGGATCATGGCCGGGCTCATCGCGCCCAGCGCCGGGCACTGCGAACTGGCCGGCAAACCGGTCGGCAAACAGATCGGCCGGGTGGAATTGGCCTTCCAGCACTCCCGGCTGCAACTCCAGCGGCACACCGTGGGCGAGGAAGTCGCCGACTGGGGCGGCGAGGGCACCGGATCGGGGACGGTGGGCAAGGCGCTCGACGCGGTCGGCCTGGACCGATCGCTGACCACGCGCTCCATCGAGGAACTGAGCGGCGGTCAGGCCAAACGGGTGGTGCTGGCGGCCATTGTCGCGAGCAACCCCCAGGTGGTGGTGCTGGACGAGCCCCTGGCCGGGCTCGACCCGGAGGGCCGCGCCGATATCGTCGAACTACTCGCCGGATTACGCGATTCCGGTCTGACCCTGATCGTCATCTCCCACGATGTGGAGGATGTGGCGGCCATCTGTGATCGGGCCGTGCATCTGCGGGCCGGGCGTATCCCGGAAACCGAGGCCGCGCGGGTGCCGGTTCCCGATCTGGACGCCGATACGACTCCCCTCCCGCCGGCCGGGCCTGCGGGTCCCGCTCCGCATCCCATGCCGGGCCCGGCATGGCGGCTGGGCGGCGGAGATTCCCGGGGTATGGAAGGCGGAGGTTCCCGATGAGCACGGTACTGCTGCGACAGGTCCCGGTGGACAGCCCGGTGCACCGCCTGTGGGCGGGCACCAAGATGATCGGGGTCTTCCTGATCAGTCTGCTGCTGATGGTGCTGCCGAGCTGGCCGATCCTCGGCATCATGATCGTGTTCCTGATCGTGATCGGCGCCGTCGCCAGGCTCCCGCTCGGGGTACTGCCGCGACTGCCCTGGCCGTTCTGGCTGCTGATCGCCCTCGGCGCCCTGATCACCGCACCGGTCGGCGGGGTGGCGCTGCTGCGCTACGCGCAGGTGGTGACCTTCGGGCTGATCCTCATCGCGGCCTCCATGTTGATCGCCTGGACCACCCCGATGAGCGAGATCGCACCCGCGCTGGCCCGATTGGGCGGGCCGCTACGGAAGCTTCGTGTGCCCGTGGACGAACTCGCCGTGGTGGTGGCGCTGACCCTGCGGGGCCTGCCGCTCCTGCTGGAGGAGATCCGGATCCTGCGCGCGGCCCGGCGGCTGCGCCCGAAACCCGATCTGCTGCATCGCACCACCGACCCGGTGATCGACATCCTGACCGCCGCGATGGCGGTGTCCACCCGCCGCGCCGGCGAACTCGGCGAGGCCATCACCGCGCGGGGCGGCACCGGACAGCTCACCGCGCGACCGGGCGCCCCGGGTCGCGGCGACGCGATCGCCTTGGCGGTGGTGACCGCGGTCTGCGCCGGGGCGCTGACGCTGGAACTGCTGCTCTGACCCGGGTCCCGATCCCGGGTCGGCCCGGGGTACTACTTGTGCCCCGGGCCCCGGCCCTGGTCGCGGACGGCCTTGCGGGCGGCCTCCTGCGCCTTGTCGACCTGGCTCGCGTACTTGCCGCCGGTCTTCTTGTCCACCGCGTCACCGGCCTTCTCGATCAGCGGCTCCACCTTGCTCGCGTTCTTGCGGGCCAGGCCCAGTGCCTTGTTCGCCAGACCTTTGAAATCCATTGCCGCTCCTCACTCGAACCCATCGGGCAGGATCCACAGTACCGAGCGGCGGGCGGGCGTGCGGTTCCCGAGATCATGACCGCCCGTCACGATTCGCCCAGCCAGGCGGGATGCCATAGACGGCCACCGTCGGTCCAATCCATGTAGCGCACACGGCCTTCGACCTTCGGGGTCACCCATATCGCGTCGCGGCATTCGTCGCGGGTCATCTCGTTGGTGAACGGGCTGGTCTTACGTTCCAGCCGGCGCAGGCGCCCCGCCAGCTCGGTCATCGCCGCGTCACCGAACCCGGTGCCGACCCGTCCGGTGTACACCAGGCCATCCGGCCCGGGCACTCCCACCAGCAGGGACGCGAACGGGCGCGCCTTACTGCGGCGCATACCGCCCACCAGCACCCGCTGGGTCCGCCAGTTGCGGTATTTCACCCAGGCGTGCCCGCGGGTCCCGGGCAGGTACACCGAGTCCAGCCGTTTGGCCACCACCCCCTCGGCACCTTCGTCGCGGCTGCGCCGCAGCGCGTCGGAGCCGCTGCCCGGATAGCGCGGCGGCACCCGCAGCGCCGG
>NZ_JBSFRU010000223.1:0-11046 GCF_053589395.1 Nocardia sp. NPDC003345 | reverse complement strand
CGCGGCTGCGCCGCATTGCTTCGAGCGCTGACAGCAGACGCGGGCCGAACCCTTTGTGGGCCTCGCTGAACTCGGCGCCGGGAGGGTGGCCGGGTTCTGGGGAGTGGCGGATCCGGATGGGCTGGAGGGTGGGGCCGAAGGGACAGGCCCAGGGTTTGTGCTGGCCGCCGCGCGGACCCGCCTGGATCTGTGGCGCCGCGCCGTCGGCGGCCGCGGCGACCGATACCGTAGACCGGCTGCGCACCGGTCTGCGGGGAGCGGCTACAGGATCGGGGCGGGGGTGTAGCGGGCGGCTTCGGGGTAGGCGGCGGCGAGTTTGCCGACCTGGGCGACCACGTCGGCGACCTGGGCGTCGGCGGCGCCGATGAAGGCGGCCTTGTCGGCCAGGGCGGTGTCGAGGGCGGCGCGGTCCAGGGGCATCCGGTCGTCGGCGGCGAGACGATCCAGCAGGTCCGGTTCGCGGCCCTGTTCCCGCATTGCCAGCGCGACCGCCACCGCGTGCTCCTTGATGACCTCGTGCGCGGCCTCCCGGCCGACGCCGGCGCGGACGGCGGCCATGAGAATGCGGGTGGTGGCCAGGAAGGGCAGGTAACGGTCCAGTTCGCGGGCGATCACGGCGGGGTAGGCGCCGAATTCGGCGAGCACCGTCAGGAAGGTCTCGGTCATACCGTCGAGGGCGAAGAACGCGTCCGGCAGCGCGACCCGGCGCACCACCGAACAGAACACATCGCCCTCGTTCCACTGCGCACCGGCCAGTTCCGCCGCCATCGAGCCGTAGCCACGCAGGACTACCTGCAGTCCGTTGACCCGCTCGCAGGACCTCGTGTTCATCTTGTGCGGCATGGCGGAACTGCCCACCTGACCGGGCTGGAAGCCCTCGGTGACCAGTTCGTGGCCCGCCATCAACCGGATGGTGTGGGCCAGCGAGGACTGCGCGGCGCCGATCTGGACCAGCGCGGAGAGCACATCGTGGTCGAGCGAGCGCGGATAGACCTGGCCGACGCTGGTGAGGACTTCGGCGAACCCGAGATGCCGCGCCACCTGCCGCTCCAGGGTCGCGAGTTTGGCGGGGTCGCCGCCGAGCAGGTCCAGCATGTCCTGGGCCGTGCCCATCGGCCCCTTGATACCGCGCAGCGGATAGCGGTCGATGAGTTCCCGCAGCCGGGTGAGTCCGATGAGCAGTTCGTCGGCGGCGGAGGCGAACCGTTTGCCCAGGGTGGTGGCCTGCGCGGCGACATTGTGCGAGCGGCCCGCCATGACCAGCGTCTGATACTCGGCGGCGCGCTCGGCCAGCCGCGCCGCGACGGCGACCCCGTGCGCGTGGATATGTTCGAGCGAGAGCCGGATCTGCAGCTGTTCGACGTTCTCGGTGAGATCGCGGCTGGTCATCCCCTTGTGCACATGTTCGTGCCCGGCCAGCGCGTTGAACTCCTCGATGCGGGCCTTCACATCGTGGCGGGTCACCCGCTCACGTTCGGCGATGGCGGCCAGATCCACCTGTTCCACGACGCGCTGGTAATCGTCGACCACCCCGGCCGGCACGTCGACACCGAGTTCGGCCTGGGCGCGCAGCACCTCGAGCCACAGCCGCCGTTCGAGCACGATCTTGTGCTCGGGCGACCACAGGTGCACCAGCTGCGGACTGGCGTAGCGAGTGGCGAGGACGTTGGGGATCAGGTCGGAGGTCACGTCCGGTCAGTCTAGTGACCGGTACCGATCCACCGGCTGGTGCGTCGCGGGAGCGACGATATCGATGACTTCGAGCAGGGCTCCGCGGGCCAGACGCCGGGGTTGCGGATCGGGCTCGCTCAGCGCCGCGACCACCGCGCCGTCGACCACCGCGACCAGTCTGCGAAGTTGTTCGGGGCGCACGATCCGGTCGGACCGGCGCAGGACATGGGCAAGCAGCTCGTCGAGCTGCCCGCGTAGTCGTAGCTGGACCTCACGTAACTCCGGATGACGCGCGGAGGCGACCGTGCGCTCATAGCGCGCGATCAGCCGCCCGCGGGCGGCGCTGCCACCCTCGTCCACGCCGTCGGGCCCGATCAGCAGGTCGAGCACCAGCTCCGCGGTCGCGTCGGCACCGCGGCGGCGGTGGGTCACCTCGCCGATACGGCGGCGCATCGCGTCGAGTTCGGCGTTACCGCTGAACTCCACCGCCCGCGCGATCAGATCCTCGAGCGATTCGAAGTAGTACGTCGTCGACGCGAGCGGGAGTTCGGCGCGCGTGGCGACCGAACGGTGCCGCACCGCGTCGAAGCCACCCTCGAGCAGCAATTCGGCGGCAGCGGCCACCAGCGCCTGGCGACGCCGTTCACCTTTCGGAGTCGTCGCGGTTATCACCGTGCCATCGTGCCAGTCGTCATCAGTACATCCGTGCGAAATCAGGGAAAGGGAGAACAACCATCGATGTTTCTACCGCATCCGCGCAACAATGGTGTCGTACTGTGCAAAGTTATTGCCTGGCACAGTATTTCTGTCAACATGTTGTTTCGCTGTCAGTCCTGGTGACGCAGGTATCGGCCCAGCCGGGTGAGCGCGGCCTCGATATCGGCGGTCGCTCCGGCGAATGAGAGCCGCACGGTGCGATGCCCGTTCACGGTGTCGAAATCCAGGCCGGGCGCCAGCGCCACACCGGTATGGGCCAGAACGTCCGCGCACCACGCCATCGAATCATCGGTCAGGTGACCGATATCGGCGTAGGCGTAGAAGGCACCGTCGGCCGGGGCCAGATCGGTGATACCGAGCGCCGGCAGGCCGTCCAGCAGGATCGACCGGTTGATCGCGTAGCGGCTCACATGCGCGTCGAGTTCGGCCTTCGCCTCGGCGTCGAACGCGTACACCGCCGCGTACTGCGAGATGGCCGGCGGGCAGACCGTCATATTCGAGGCGAGGCGCTGCAGTGCGGGCCGCAGTGCGGCGGTGGCCAGCATCCAGCCGAGCCGCCAGCCCGTCATCGAGAAATATTTCGATACCGAGCCGATCACCACCGCGTTGGACGAGGTCTCCCACGCCGACGCGGTGCGCTCCGCGCCGTAGGTGATGCCGTGATAGATCTCGTCGGAGATCAGCAGGGTGCCGTGCGCGTCGCACCAGCGGGCCACGGCGGCCAGCTCGGACGGATCGATCATCGTGCCGGTGGGGTTGGCCGGACTCGCCACGATCAGGCCGCGCGGCGGTTCGGGCAGCGCGTCGAGCATGGCGACCGTGGGCTGGAAACGGGTTTCGGCCCGGCAGTCCAGTTCCACCACCCGGCAGCCGAGCGCGGTCAGGGTGTTGCGATACGCCGGGTATCCCGGACGCGCCACCACCACCGTGTCGCCGGGATCGAACGCCGCCAGGAAGATCAGCGTGAACGCGCCCGAAGAACCGGTGGTGACCACGACGTCGTCCGGGTCCACCGGATATCCGTAGGTCCGGTGATGGTGCCCGGCGATGGCCTCGCGTAACGGGAGGATGCCGAATGTCTCGGTATAGCCGAGCAATTCGGCGTCGAGCGCGGCCCGGGTGGCGCGCAGCACCGGCGCGGGCGCGGGCGTCGACGGCTGTCCCGCCGCCAGACTCAGCACATCTCCGTGCGTTCTGACGCGTTCGGCGGCGGCTTTCCAGACGTCCATCACGTAGAAAGGGGGGATGGTCGAGCGCCGAGATTCTGTGGACACCCGACCGACGGTAGAACACCGCATCGGGGCGATCGACGGCTATGGTCTGCTCTGATGCTCGATAAGGCCAGCCGGTCGGCCGCCGGGCCGACCCACTCCGACTCCGGATCCGCCGCGTCCGGCCGCGGTTCCGGGGTCCGGCGCCGACGCCGGATCCGCCTTCCGCGACCGGGTCCGAGGCCCGGGCGCGCCACGAAACCGGAGTCGGCGGACGGCCGTGATCCGGTCGAGAACCACGACGAGGCGCTGCCCGCGGGCCTCGCCGATACGGCGGAATCAGAGGACACGGCGGAGGCCGGCGGCCCGGCGGAATCAGAACACACGGCGGAAGCCGGTGACCCCGCCGCTGCCGACGGCGATCCGGTCGGGCGGGTGTCGTTGCGGCGCGCGGCCGCGGCGGGTGGCGGGCTGGTTATCGCACCCGGCTGGCGCGAACGGGTACCGGCGCCGCGGGCCTCCGTCGGCGCGCGATTCGCCGCGGCCTTGCGGTGGAGCCGGGAAACAGCGCGCGACCTCTGGCGACAGCGTCCCACTCCGGCCGAACTCCGCGATTTCGCGGCCCGGCGGCCGACGTCGGAGGAGATGACGGCCGCGGCCCGGCGGCACCGCTATCTCATCGGCGGACTCCTGCTCACCCTGCTGCTGGCGTCCGGGGATGCCGCCGGGAGTTTCCTGGTCACCGATCTGGCGCCGCCGCCGGGAGTCGCGCACCGGGTGGCGGTCGCGCATCCGCTGCAACTATCCGCCCCGGTCCCCTCGATCCGCCGCTACCTCGACGCCATCGACAACGGCGAACGACTCCGTGAGCAGGCCGTGGTGGCGGCCGCGTCCCGGGCGACCCTGGAACGCGCCAAAGCGGAGGCCGCCGCGGCGGCCGCCGGACAGGAACAGCCCTGGATCAACACCGCGCCGGGCGACCCCGGGCTCGGCACCGTCCCGCCGGGCGCCATACCGCCCGGCGCCGGCGGTTACGTCCTGCCCGCGCCGGGCACCTTCACCTCGGGCTTCGGCAGCCGGTGGGGCACCTTCCATCGCGGCATCGATATCGCCGGTCCGATCGGCACGCCCATCTACGCGGTCGCGGACGGCACGGTGATCGACGCGGGACCGGCGGCCGGGTTCGGATTGTGGGTGCGCATCAGGCACAACGACGGGTCCATCTCGGTCTACGGCCATATGTACGACTTCTTCGTCTCGGTCGGCGAGCGGGTCCCCGCCGGTATGCAGATCGCCCGCATGGGTAATCGCGGCGATTCGACCGGACCGCATCTACATTTCGAGATCATCATGGACGGGCAGCACGTCGACCCGCAGCGGTGGCTCGCCCTACACGGCCTTTCCTACGGCTGATCGATAACCGGCAAATTCACAGTGTTTCCGATCGGCATCGCAAGCGTGCGCCTCCGAATGTGATCGATATCGCCGTAACAGCAGGTCCATCGATTTCTCTCAGCACAATAGAACTTCTCATTCATTTTCAGTTCATCTTACGTTCATCTTCTGCAATCATTCTGTGATCGCCAGAAAACAGACCGCAAGCCTGTTTATCGCCCCGGTTCCGTATTCGCCCGAATACACCGTCGCGACGGCCCCGCCTGCTCGACCGGCTTCGGCCGGCACCCGGCGCACCGCAACTCGATTCGCGGACAACTGAATCTCCCGTCATACAAAGAAATCCACAAAAAGAAACAGCGCAGCACAGCGCCGACGGCCACCATGCCCGCCGGCGTGGCTCCCCTGCGCTGTCGGAGCCTCTGATGCACGTACGAAAACTGTTGCCCCTCCTGGCCATCGCCGCGGTCGCCGCGCTACCCGCCCAGGCCCACGCCGATATCGCCGGAGTTCCCGCCGAGTTGCAGGGCCCCGCGCAGCAACTCCAGCAGCAGGCCGGGCAGCTGCCACAGGATCAGCAGGAGCAGCTGCGGCAGTTCCTGCAGCCACTACCCCAGCCCGTCCCGCAACTCCTGCCGCAGATGCTGCCCCAGAGCTACCCCGACAACCTCGACGGCTGGATCCGGGGCGCCATGGATGTGCTCGGGCAGCACGGCATCCCCGGCAGCTACGAAGGCATCCACCGCAACGCCATGCGCGAATCCGGCGGTGACCCGCACGCGATCAACCTCTGGGATTCCAACGCCGCCGCGGGTATCCCGTCCAAGGGACTCATGCAGGTCATCGACCCCACCTTCGCCGCGTACCACGTCGAAGGAACCTCGTGGGATATCTACGATCCGATCGCCAATATCGCCGCGGCCTGCAACTACGCCGCCCACCGCTACGGCTCCATCGACAACGTGTTCGGGGCGTACTGACCCGGCGCGCTCACCCGGTGACGGCGGCGGCGACCCGGGCCGCCGTCACCGGAGCAGGTCAGAGACGGATACGGTCCTCGACCGCGGCCAGGCCGATATCCGACCGGAAATGGCCGCCGGTCAGTTTGATCCCCGCCAGCCGGTCGTAGGCGGCCGCCCGGGCCGCGGCCAGATCGGCGCCGGTACCGACGATATTGAGCACCCGGCCACCCGCCGACACCAGCGCACCGTCCTCACGCAGGGCCGTCCCCGCGTGCAGGACGGTCGCCGCGTCATCGGTCGCGGCATCGCTCGCACCGGTGATCACATCGCCGGTGCGCGGCCGCGCCGGATAGTTCTCGGCGGCCAGCACCACGGTGATCGCGGCACCACCGCGCCACCGCGGCGCGGGCAGATCCGCCAGGGCCCCGGTCGCGGTCGCGAACAACAATTCCCCGAGCGGGCTCTCCAGCAGCGACAGCACCGCCTGCGTCTCCGGATCACCGAACCGGCAGTTGAACTCCACCACCGCGGGCCCGGCCGCCCCCATCGCCAGCCCCGCGTACAGCAGACCACTGAACGGATTCCCGCGACGCACGAGTTCGGCGGCCACCGGTGCCACCACATCGTCGACGATCCGCTCGACCGCGCCCTCGGGCAGCCACGGCAGCGGGGTGTAGGCCCCCATCCCACCGGTATTCGGACCGGTATCCCCGTCACCGACCCGCTTATGATCCTGCGCCGGCAGCAGCGGCACCACGGTCTCGCCGTCCACCAGGCAGAACAGCGACACCTCCGGACCGTCCAGGAACGATTCCAGCAACACCGGGTGGCCCTGTTCGAGCAGTTCCGCCGCATGATCACGCGCCGCCGAACGGTCCGGCGTGACCACCACGCCCTTACCCGCCGCCAGCCCGTCGTCCTTGACCACCCAGGTCGGGCCGAAACGATCCAGCGCGGCATCCAGCTCCGCCGGGCTGTCCACGATCTCGCTGTGCGCGGTCCGCACCCCCGCCGCCGCCATCACATCCTTCGCGAACGCCTTCGACCCCTCGATCCGCGCCGCCGCGGCCGACGGACCGAAGCACGCGATCCCCGCCGCGCGCACCGCGTCGGCCACCCCCAGCACCAGCGGCACCTCGGGCCCGATCACCACCAGATCGGCCGCCACCTCCCGGGCCACCGCGACCACCGCCTCGGCCGAACTCGCGTCCACCGGCCGCACCTGCGCCAACTGCGCGATACCCGCGTTACCCGGGGCCGCGACGAGCGCGCTGACCGCCGGATCCCGACGTAGCGCAAGGACGAGGGCGTGTTCACGGGCTCCGGAACCGATGACGAGTACTCGCACCCGGACAGCTTATAGGTGCCGCCCTCCCGCCCGGCGGCCCAGTCTCGCCCCCGCCCCCGCAGGTACCAGCGAGTTCGCCACAGCGGCGGCCGGACCCGCGCGCACCGTGGATGATGGTGGTGAAACACCCGCAGTGGGTGGGCAACTCGCGCGCCCCGCGCGTCGGCGCGCCAACCGGGAGGACGGACGTCATGGGTCTGATGGACGGAATCATGGGCAATGCCGGGCAGATGGAGCCGGCCGCCGCCCAACAGGAATACCAACGGCTGCTGGGCAACGGTGAACAGATCTACGCCGCCTACGTCCTGGTCCGCGACGCCATGCTCTTCACCAACCGCCGGCTCGTCATGATCGACAAACAAGGGCTGTCGGGCCGGAAAATGAATTACCACAGCGTCCCCTACCGCGCCATCACCCATTTCGCGGTGGAAACGGCCGGCACCTTCGACCTCGACGCGGAACTCGTGATCTGGATAGCGGGCACCGACACTCCGATCCAGAAGAAGTTCAACCGCCAGGTCGACATCTACGAGGTCCAGGGCATTCTCAGCCACTTCGTAGCTGTGTGATCGGAGCGAACCCGGCCGTCGCGGGCCGAACCTGTTCGAGGAACACCGGACACGAGGGGGCCGAACACCCCGGCGCCGAAGGGGCCGCAAATAATACAGCTATGGCTTCTGTATTCAGTGCGATCATCGCTGGTGACCTGCCGGGCCGGTTCGTCTGGGAGGACGACGAATTCGTCGGGTTCCTCACCATCGCGCCGGTGACACCGGGCCACACCCTGGTGGTGCCGCGCGCGGAGATCGACCAGTGGCAGGATATCGAGCCCGAGGTCTTCGGGCGGCTCACCGCGGTGGCCCAGCAGGTCGGGCAGGCGGTGCGGGCCGCCTGGGACGCGCCGCGGGCGGGACTGCTGATCGCGGGACTCGAGGTGCCGCATCTGCATGTCCATGTCTTCCCGGCGTTCACCATGGGCAATTTCGATATCTCCGGGGCCGACCCGAACCCGGAACCTGCGTCGATGGACGACGCGCAGGCGCGGATCAAACAGGCGTTGCGGGACCTCGGTTACGGAGCGAACGTCCCGGCCTGACTCAGCGGGCGGTCTCCGGGGCGCCCTCAGAACCGGACGCGGCGGTCGGCTCCGGCCGTCGCCGCGGCAACCGCACCGTGAAGGTGGTGCCCCGGCCGGGTTCGCTGTCCACCCCCACGGCGCCGCCGTGGGCGCCGACCAGCGCCTGCACGATCGACAGGCCGAGCCCGGCGCCGCCGCTCACACGGCTACGGGAATCGTCGGCGCGATAGAACCGCTCGAAAACCCGATCCGCCTGTTCGGCGGGCATCCCCGGCCCGGTGTCGGCGACCTCGATACGTACCTCATCGGGGCCGGGGGTGAGCCGGACGGTCACCGCGGCCTCCGGCGGGGTGTGCACCAGAGCGTTGTTGAGCAGATTCGCGAGCACCTGGCGCAACCGGGCCGCGTCACCGGGAACCTCGGCGGTACCGGTACCGGGACATACCTCGAACTCGATCGAGCGCTCGGCGCCGCTGCCGGCCTGGGTCGCGGCCACCGCGCGGGCGCTGTGCACGGCGTCGCTGGTCAGCGCGAGCAGATCCACCGGGGCATACGCCACTGGGCGCTCGGCGTCCAGCCGCGCCAGCATCAGCAGGTCCTCCACCAGCAACCCCATCCGCCTCGACTCCCGCTCGATGCGGTCGAGCAACATATCGGTATCCCCGGTGGCGCCCTGCCGGTACAGCTCCGCGAAACCCTTGATCGTCGTCAGCGGCGTCCGCAGTTCGTGGCTGGCGTCGGCGACGAAGCGCCGCATCTTCTCCTCCGACCGCCGGGCCGCCTCCTCGGATGCCTCTGTGGCGGCGAAACCCCGCTGAATCTGGGAGAGCATGGCGTTCAGCGACTGAGCCAGCCGATCCACCTCGGTATTCGTCCCGCGCACCGGCACCCGGCGATGCAGATCCCCGGCCGCGATCTCGGCGGCGGTCTCCTCCACCTGCGCCAACCGGCGCAGGCTGCGACGGATCACGAAATACGCGGCGACCGCCAGCAGCACCAGCACCAGCGCGCCGATCACCAGCTGCAATACCACCAGCCGTTCGACGATCGCCTCGGTCTCGTCCAGACTCAACGCCACCACGCTCGTACCGTCCGGGTTCTCGGTATAGCGCACCCGCCACCGACCGGAGCCCCCGTCGGTCGAGCCGGTGGTGAACGTGCCCGGCCGCATCTCCTCCGGCAGATCCGGCGAACCGTTGCGACCCGGATCGGCCTGCAGGAAGAACTGGCCGGAGGTGTCCTGCACCCGCACATAGAACAGCACCGGCGGCCGCTCCCGCCCCGGCTCCCCCGGCAACGGCATCAACCGCCGCCCACCCGGGCGGGCGAAGGTATGCGCCGCTTCCTCCAGCTGCTGGTCCACTCGATCGATCAGCGTTGTCCGCAGCGCGGAGGTCACCGCCAGACCGGAAGCCAGCAGGCCCGCCGCCGCCAGCGCCACCAACGCCAGCACCAAGGTCACACGCAGCGGAACGGCCGCGATCCGGCGGGCCACCCCCAGACGCGGACCCCGAGCCGGAGCCTCCACACCCTCCGGACCCGCCCCGCTCACGCCCGCCCCGACCGCGACTCTCGCATGACATACCCGACCCCGCGCAAGGTGTGGATCAACCGCCGCGGGCCGGTATCGACCTTCTTACGCAGGTACGACACATACGTCTCCACAACGCCGACCTCGCCGCCGAAGTCGTAACGCCACACATGGTCCAGAATCCGCGGCTTACTCAGCACGGTCCCGGCGTTCACCATGAAATACCGCAGCAGCGTGAACTCCGTCGGCGACAGAGCCACCGGCTCCCCCGCCTTGAACACCTCATGGGTGTCGTCGTCCAACTCGATATCGGCGAACCGCAGCCGGGACCGCTCCCACTCGGGGGCGGCACCGCCGGCGCGCCGCAGAATCACCCGCAACCGCGCCACGACCTCCTCCAGGCTGAACGGTTTGGTCACATAGTCGTCGGCACCCAAGGTCAAACCGGTGACCTTGTCCTGCACATCGTCGCGGGCGGTCAGGAACAGCACCGGGGCGTCGACACCGTCCGCCCGCAGGCGCCGCAACAACCCGAACCCGTCCATCCCGGGCATCATGACGTCCACGATCAAAGCGTCGGGCCGGAACCCGCGCGCCACGTCCAGGGCCTGCGCGCCGTCGGCGGCCGAAGCGACCTCGAACCCCTGGAACCGCAGGCTGACCGTCAACAACTCGACGATCATCGCCTCATCATCCACCACCAGCACCCGGGCTTCGGGTGCCGCGCCCCGCGCACCAGTCATACCCCCATCCTGACTCTTACCGCTGGCACTCGGCTGGACACTCCCTGTGAACACGCTGTGGACGGGGAAGGCGAGCCGGGGAATGCAGCGAGACGGGGAGGGGCGTCTCGGGGGTGGCTTGTGAGGGTGGGCAGGTGTTCTTACTTACCAAGGGGAGAAGGTGAACCCGCCCGCCAAGGCGAGGAGGTGACCCCGGCCGCCAAGGCGAGGAGGTGACCCCGGCCGCCAAGGCGAGTAGGTGACCCCCCGCGCGAGGTGAGTAGGTGACCCCGCCCGCCAAGGCGAGGAGGTGTCCCCGCCCGCCAAGGCGAGGAGGTGTCCCCGCCCGCCAAGGTTCTGTGTTTATTGGCGCGGCTTCGCCGCGCGGGGTTCGGCCCCCTGAGCGTCTGC
>NZ_JBSFRU010000222.1:0-11066 GCF_053589395.1 Nocardia sp. NPDC003345 | reverse complement strand
GGTATCCGGGCAACCATTTCGACATCTACTTCGACGAGGTCTTCGAACAGGCCGTCTACGACCAGACCGATTTCCTCACCTCGATCCTGCGACCCTGAGCGCCGGCGAGTACCGGGACCACTGCGCCGATCCCGGTACCACGTGGATACCCCGGGTCGCCGGCCGTCAGGCCGCCGGCCCGGATCGGGTCATTTCACGAACGACACGTTGAACGGATACTTGTGCTCACGGCCGTTGTTGGCCGCGATACCGCCCATGACCTCCAGTACGATGCCGGCGATCCAGATGATCGGGAACAGCAGCAGCCCGATCAGCACGAACATCAGCACCATGGACACCACGTAGCCGATGGCGAGCAGGATCTGGAAGTTCAGGGATTCGACAGCGTGCCGGCGCACGAACTCGTCGCGGTCCTTGTACATCAACCAGACGACGAGCGGGGCGATGAACCCGAGCACGATGGCACCGAAATGCGCCAGCATCGCCCAGGTCTTGGCATCGGAGGGGGACACCGGTTGGGCGCCGGGGGCACCATACGCGGGCTGCGGCGCGTAGGGCTGCTGGGCGCCGTATTCCGGCTGCGAGGGATACGGCTGACCCTTGGTCGGGTCGTATGGAGGCTGAGGTGCGGTCATCACATTCCAAACTCGCTGGTAACAGGACGTTTTCGAGAATAAACGCCCGGACCCGGATTCGGGAGTGCGAAAACACCACACCTTGGTGAACTGTCCCGTGGGCGCCACCGATGACACTGTCCGGCCAGGGCCGGAAACCGGCTCGACCTGCACTGTCCGGAAGGCACAGCGATCCGGCGGAGATCTTGTACCGCCATCCTCTCGATCCGCGGCCTCCCACGTTGTTAGATGGCGTAAGAACTTATCGCCCACAGGAGAGGACTCATAACCCATGGCCGAGAGGATCGCAGTGGTATCCGGCGCCGCCCGCGGAATCGGGGCGGCAATCGCCAAACGGCTCGCCTCCGACGGGATGAAGGTCGGGGTGCTGGACCTCGACGAAGCCGCGTGCACCGACACCGTCAAGGCGATCACCGAGGCCGGCGGTCAGGCGATCGAACTCGGCGCCGACGTCAGCGATGAGGAATCGGTGACCGCCGCCGTGGAGCGGCTGGCCCGGGAACTGGGCGAACCGACCGTCGTGGTCAACAACGCCGGTGTGCTGCGCGACAACCTGCTGTTCAAGATGAGTGTCGACGACTGGGACACGGTTCTGGGCGTCCATCTGCGCGGCGCCTTCCTGCTCACCCGGGCCGCGCAGAAGTACATGGTCGAACAGAAGTACGGCCGCATCGTCAATATGTCCAGCACCTCGGCCCTGGGCAACCGCGGCCAGGCCAACTATTCCGCCGCCAAGGCCGGTATGCAGGGCTTCACCAAAACCCTCGCCTTCGAACTCGGCAAATACGGCGTCACCGCCAACGCCATCGCCCCCGGTTTCATCGTCACCGATATGACCGCCGCGACCGCCGCCCGCGTGGGCGTGGATTTCGAGGACTTCCAGAAGGGCGCCGCCGCCCAGATCCCGGTGAACCGGGTCGGACAGCCGGAGGATATCGCGCATACCGCGTCGTTCCTGGCCAGTGAGGGCGCGGGGTTCGTCTCGGGCCAGGTCATCTACGTCGCGGGTGGGCCGCGGGACTGACGGCAGTGGGGTGGCCGGGGCCGGCCACCCCATTGCACCCTCCGGAGCTCGGTTCACGCCGAGCCGCCACAAGGCCATTCGTCGTCGCGTGCGCCGGGATCGCTTGCAGTTGCCCTTTTTCGGGTGGCTTGCCGAGGTCGCTGCCGATCAAGGAAATGTCGCACTCACAGCGTACGTTGGCCGCTATGACGGAGCAGCGGTCCAACCCGCACGACGCATACTTCCGCAAGGTGATGGCCCGCCCCGACAACGCCGCGTCCGAACTTCGCGCCGTCCTGCCCGATACCATCAGCGCTCGCATCGACTGGCCCACCCTGGAACTCCAGCCCGGCAGCTTCGTCTCCCCCGAGCTACGCAACCGCTACAGCGACCTGCTGTTCCGCGCCCGGCTCGACGGCCACCCCGCCTACCTCTACATCCTGACCGAACACCAGTCCAGCAGCGACCGGTTCATGGCCTTCCGCATGCTCGAATACATGGTCGCCATCTGGCGCCAGCACCTCGCCCACAACAGCCGCGACAACAAGCGCACCGGCACTGCGAAGGCCGCAACCCTGCCCGCGATCATCCCGGTGGTCGTTCACAACACCGGACACGGACGCCCCTGGGCGGACCCGACCGAATTGGCCGATCTGCTCGACCTGGACCCCGCCGCCCGCGCGGCCCTGGACCCCTACCTGCCGCAGCTTCGGTTCCTGCTCGACGATATCTCCGCCACCGACCTCACCGCCCTGCGCGAGCGCGACCTCACCCCCGCGACCCGGGTGCTACTGGTCCTGCAGAAGATCGCGCCCCACAACAAGGGCCTCGGTCGCGATATGCTGGATTGGCTCGAAGACCTGCGCGCGCTGGAATCCGGTCCGGACCCTCTCGGTGACTACGTGACCGTCCTGACCTACATCATGACAGTCGGCGACACCGCCGAGACCGATCTCGCGACGGTATTCGAACAACTCGGCCCGCGCGCAAAGGAGGCGATCGTGACCACAGCCGAAACAATCGAAGCCCGCGGAGAAGCCCGCGGGCGTGCCATGGGGCGCGCGGAGGGTATGGCCGAAGTGTTGATCGAGCAGATGACGGTCAAGTTCGGCCCGCTACCCGCCGCGGCGATCCGCCGGGTCCGGGCGGCCGACCCCGAACAGGTACGGGCCTGGACAGCGCGAGTGCTCACCGCGGAGACTGTGGAAGATACACTCGCCTGAGTTCCGCAGACGGGCCAACAGCCCGGCCGGTCGGCCGCGAGCATGCGGATTGACCACACGACCCCACCGACTTAGGATCACCTAACCGGTTGATGGGCCCAGCGACAGCCAGTGGTGCGCCGGCCGCGGAAACCCTGCTGTCGCCACGGAGGCACCATGTCACGATTCGTCAAGTTCGCCCTGATCACACTGGTCGCCGCCATATTCGGACTCGGTCCCACCCAACTCGCCTCGGCCGATGTGTCCGTCCGCAATGCGACGGCCTCCGACCTCTATGTCCGCGACGAGTCGCCCGGCCTCGACCAGCTCGAGCGCATGTACGCGGCTTTCTACAACCCGAACATCTCGCTCGACCACAAGGTCGCGGTGAGCCAGGGCGGCGAGAAGGTGCGCCCGGTGCTCGAGCAGCAGATGGCCTACAGCACCAGCTTGGACTTCTTTTCCATTCAGGGCCGCGCCATCGGCCCCGTCGTGATCGAGGGCGACACACTGACCGTGACCGGGCAGGGCCTCATGGCCGGCTTCCCGATGACCTCGGCCACCTACTACCTGGTGCGTGAGGACGGACTGTGGAAATTCGACTGGAAGCGGTTCTGCGCCAATATCGCGTGCTCGGGAAATCCGACGTTCGACTTCTGACTTTTCTGAAGCCGCGCTCAGGTCGTTTCAGGATCCCTTCAGCACCGTCCTGCGACAGTGGCTGCCGTAACGGGCTCGACTCGCGACGGTGAAAGGGGATCGGATATGGACCGGACGGTGCGCATCGGCGGGGATCGGTATCGGGTGGTGGGCAAGGCGCGGCTGGCGGCGGTATCGCGGGCCTGTTATGGAAAGTTCCGGTTCGAGCTGCGGCGGGAGGCGGACGGCTCGGCGTGGACGGTATTCGGGACCCGGGTCACCCCCGCCTCGGAGTTGCTCCGCGGTGACTGAGTCCCGAACCGGGCAACGGTCTCGTAGCATCCTGGGTAAAAGCCTTACCGCGCAGGGCGGTTCGCCGCATTCTCGACCTATGCGGATACGACGAATCGGACCCGAGGATTGGCGGACCGCGCGGGCGGTCCGATTGGACGCACTGGCCGGGTCACCGCCCGGCACCTTCTCCGTGACGCACGAAGACGCCGTGCGCTGGGGCGAACATCGATGGCGCGAATGGACGACGAAACGCGACGCCTTCTTCGTGGCCGAATCGGGGGCCCGGCCGGTGGGATCGGCGGGGGTCATCGAAACCGGCGACGGCCCGGAACTGGTGTCGATGTGGACCGCGCCCGTGGCCCGGCGTACGGGCGTTTCCGATCGGCTGGTGCGGGCCGCGATCGAGTGGGCCCGGCGTGCGGGGCACCGGAAGCTGCGGTTGTGGGTGGTCGAGGGCAATCGCGCCGCCGAACGCCTCTACCTGCGCACCGGGTTCACCCGCACGGGCGCGGTGCGCCCGTGCGGCGCCGATGATCCGCGACCGGAGAACGAGATGGCGCTGGCACTCCCCCAGCCGATGTTCACATTCACCACTTAACAGACGCAGATGCGTCGATATACTTCGCCATGTGACGCATCTACGGATAAAGGACGCCGCCGCGCTCCTCGGTGTCAGTGACGACACCGTACGGCGCTGGATCGACCAGGGGCGCCTCGAGGCGATCCGGCTGGAGAACGGTCGCCAGGGTGTCAGCGGCGCGCAGCTCGCGGGGCTGGCCCGGCAGATCGCCGAGGCACCCGAGCCGGGGGTGACGGTGGCGGCGTCGGCGCGCAACCGGATGCGTGGCATCGTGACCCGGGTGGTCACCGATAAGGTGATGGCCCAGGTGGAGATGCAGGCCGGACCATTCCGGCTGGTCTCGCTGCTGAGCCGGGAGTCGGTGGACGAACTCGGGCTCGAAGTGGGCAGTGTGGCGGTCGCGTCGGTGAAATCGACGCATGTCGTGGTCGAGATCCCGGAGAGCCGATGATGAGTAATGCGAAACGATTCCTGCGCTGCGCGGCGCCCGTCGCCGTTGTGCTGGCGGCGCTGACCGGGTGCTCATCGGGCGGCGACACCGAGGAGAACGCCACCGGGATCCGGGGCACGGTCAACGTCTTCGCCGCCGCGTCGCTCACCGAAACCTTCACCACCCTCGGCGAACAGTTCGAGGCCGCCAACCCAGGGGTGGACGTGGTGTTCAACTTCGGCGGCAGTTCCACACTGGCCGAACAGATCTCCCAGGGCGCACCCGCCGATGTATTCGCCTCGGCCGCGCCGCGCAATATGCAGCAGGTGGTGGATTCCGGCGATATCACCGCCGCACCGGTCACCTTCGTCCGCAACCGGCTCGAGATCGCGGTGCCCACAGGCAATCCGGGCAGTATCAGCGGACTCGCCGATTTCGGGAAGAGCGAACCGCGGATCGCGCTGTGCGCCGAACAGGTTCCCTGCGGTGCCGCGGCGCGGAAGGTGTTCGAGGCGGCGGGCGTCACCCCGCAGCCCGATACTCGCGAGCAGGATGTGAAAGCCGCGCTCACGAAGGTGCGGCTCGGGGAGGTGGACGCGGCACTGGTGTATCGCACCGATGTGCGAGCCGCGGAGGACACCGTGATGGGAATCGAATTCCCAGAAGCCGACAAGGCGGTCAACGACTATCCGATCGCACCGGTGGCCGCCGCCCCCAATCCCGCGGCGGCCGCGGCGTTCGTCCAGTTCATCGGGTCCCCGCAGGCCCGCACGGTCTTCACCACGGCCGGATTCGATACGCCGTGAGCGGTGCGCCGGCGCTGCGGCGGCGGGCCGCGGCGCTGCGCCGGCGCCGGGCCGTGCGCGGACGCCGGCCGCTGATCCTGCTGGCACCCGCGCTCCTGGGGCTGCTGTTCCTGCTGGTACCGCTGGCCGGGTTGCTGGTCCGGGCGCCGTGGGGCGATCTGCCGGCGCGGCTGTTCAGCGCGGAGGTCGGCCAGGCGCTGCGGCTCTCGCTCATCTGCGCGAGTCTGGCCACCGCGCTGTGCCTGGTCCTGGGTATCCCGCTGGCCTGGCTGCTGGCCCGCGGCGACCTACCGGGCCGCGGCCTGGTGCGCGCGCTGGTCACGGTGCCGCTGGTGCTGCCGCCCGTGGTCGGCGGGGTCGCGCTGCTGCTGGTGCTGGGCCGCCGCGGTCTGGTCGGCCAGTACCTGTACGACTGGTTCGGTATCGCGCTGCCCTTCACCACGGCGGGTGTGGTGGTGGCGGAGGCGTTCGTGGCCATGCCGTTCCTGGTGATCTCCGTGGAGGGCGCACTCCGCGGCGCGGATCCGCGTTACGAGGAGGCGGCCGCCACCCTGGGGGCGTCGCGCTGGCTGACCTTCCGCCGGGTGACGCTGCCGTCGATTCTGCCGGGGGTGATCGCCGGGACCGTCCTGTGCTGGGCACGGGCCCTGGGTGAATTCGGCGCCACCATCACATTCGCCGGGAATTTCCCGGGCCGCACCACCACTATGCCGCTGGCCGTCTATCTGGCGCTGGAATCCGATCCGGCGGCCGCGATCGTCCTGAGCCTGGTACTGCTCGCGGTCTCGGTGGTCGTACTGGTCGCGTTGCGGGAGCGCTGGATCCGGGGCGCGCTGTGATATCGCAGGAGGCGAACGCGTGACGCTGTCGGCCGAGTTGCGGGTCGGCCGGGGTGATTTCCTGCTCGACGTGGACCTCACCCTGGCACCCGGTGAAGTGGTCGCGCTGCTGGGTCCCAACGGCGCGGGCAAGACGACCGCACTGCGGGCACTGGCCGGGCTGACACCGCTCACCGGAGGTTCCATCCGTCTCGACGATCGGATCTGGGACGAACCTCCGGGCGAGTTCGTACCCGCCGAACACCGGTCGTGCGGTGTGGTGTTCCAGGACTATCTGCTGTTCGCTCATCTCGACGCCCTCGACAACGTGGCCTTCGGGCCTCGTGCTCGCGGTATGCCCCGGGCGGCCGCCCGTGCACGGGCGGCGCACTGGCTGGACCGGGTGGGGCTGGCCGAATTCACGCACAGCCGGCCCCGCGCGCTCTCGGGTGGGCAGGCCCAGCGGGTGGCGCTGGCGCGGGCGCTGGCGGTCGAGCCGCAACTACTGCTCCTGGACGAACCGCTGGCGGCGCTCGACGCGGCGACCCGGGTGCGGGTGCGGTCCGAACTGGCCCACCACCTCGGCGACTTCCCGGGGCATACGCTGCTGGTGACCCACGATCCCCTCGACGCCATGGTGCTGGCCGACCGGCTCGTCATCGTGGAGGACGGCGGTATCGTCCAGCAGGGCCCGCCGGGTGAGATCGCCCGGCGGCCGCGCTCGGACTATGTCGCAGAACTCGTGGGACTCAACCTGTTCCGGGGTATCGCCGCCGGCACCCGGGTACGCCTCGACGGTGGCGGCGAACTCACCGTCGCCGAACCGGCCACGGGGCCGGTGCATCTGACCTTCGCACCGGCCGCGGTGGGCCTGCATCCCGACCGTCCCGCCGGCAGCCCGCGCAATGTCTGGCCGGTCACGGTGGCCGGTCTGGAACAGCACGCGCATACCGTGCGGGTCCGGTTGGACGGCGAGGTGGCGGCGCTGGCCGATATCACCCCGGCCACCGTCGCCGACCTGCGGATCGGTCCGGGGTCGGCACTGTGGGCCGCTCTGAAGGCCACCGAGATCCACACCTATCCGGCATAACCGGTCGCCGTCATCCCGGGAGCCGGTCCTGCATCCCGAGGGCCTGTCGGCCCGGCTGGCCAATCCACGGCAGGTGCGTGCACAACTTCTCGAACGCCCTGGCGCGACAGGCCGGTACCACCGGCGATCCGCGGTTGCGTGCGCTCTACGACGAGGTCAGCGGCTATCCGGCGGTCGAGAGCGATACCGCGGATCCGGATGCTGCGCGTCCGGGCCCGCTCCAGGTCCCGATCCGGGTCCGGACCGAACTGGGCGAGCTGTCCCTGTTCGGCACCATGGCCACCTTCGGCGCGCCCGCGGACGTGACGCTGTCGGAACTGGCGGTGGAGATGTTCTGTCCGCTGGACGAATTCACCGCACGGGCGTTACGAACGATGGCGGCGGCAGCCGGGCAAACGACCGAAGGTGCGCCGCGATAGCGCACCGATTCGCGCCGGTGCGCGCGGCCGGGCACAGACCACGATGGCCGCCCCGTGCCGCGCGGCGGCCTATTGCGGGCCGTCCAGGCGTTCGAGGACGCGCCCGACGATCGCGGCGAAAGCCACCACCTGCTCCTCGGTGAGCGGGTCGAAAACCAGCTCGCGCACGGTTTCCACATGGCCGGGCGCAGCCTGTTCGATCGCCGCGCGCCCCTGCTCGGTGAGCACTATGAAGGCGCCGCGGGCGTCATCGGGGCAATCCTCGCGGCGTACCAGGCCGCGCTTCTGCATCCGGCCCAGATGGTGCGACAACCGGCTCTTCTCCCATTGCAGGATCTGGCCCAATTCCCCGACGCGCAGCCGCGGCTCGGGCTGGTCGGTGAGCCGGACCAGTACCTCGAAATCGGCGAGCGAGAGCCCGGAGTCGCGCTGCAACTGCCGGTGCAGGCGGGCGACGAGCTGAGTGTGCATCGTCAGGTAGCCCCGCCAGGCCCGGCTCTCCCGCTCATCCAGCCATCGCGTTTCGGTCATAAGCCCAGCTTAACGCAGTAGTTGACATATCACCAATCACGCAGCACCATATGTATGACACATCAACTACTTCTCGGAACCGGAGACACAGATGACGACCGCGACGAATGTGAAAGAGCTCAGCGGCACCTACGTACTCGACCCGACCCATACCCGGGTCGGTTTCGTCACCCGGCACGCGATGGTCACCAAGGTGCGCGGATCGTTCAACGATTTCACCGGCAGCGCCTACTTCGACGCGGAGAACCCGGCCGCCTCCTCGGGCGAGGTGACCATCCAGGTCGCCAGCATCGACACTCGCAACGCCCCTCGCGACGAGCATCTGCGCGGACTCGACTTCATGGGTCTCGAGGAATACCCGGAGATCACCTTCCGCACCACCGCGATCACCCCCACCGGCCCCGATACCTTCGATGTCACCGGCGATCTCACCATCAAGGGGGTCACCCGGCCGGTCACGGTCCCGTTCACCTTCGAGGGCCAGGCCAATGATCCGTTCGGCAATGTCCGGGTCGGTTTCGAAGGGTCCGCGACCATCAACCGCAAGGACTGGGGAATCACCTGGAACGCGACGCTGGAAACCGGCGGCGTGCTCGTATCGGAAAAGGTCGTCCTCGAATTCGAGGTCTCGGCGATCAAGCAGGACACCGAACAGCAGAGCTGACAACCCGCCGGCCCGGCCGCGCCGGTGACGCCGCGGACCCGCGAAGTCCGCAGCGCTACCGGCCGGGGCGGCGGCACCGGCCCCGATTTCCGCCTATCCGGCGTAAGGGGCCTCGACGGCCGTCACAGATAGCTGGTGTCGTTGACCGACCGCACCGACGCTCCCCCGTCGGGATAGAACTCGGCCAGCGAGAGCGACGCCAGATCCAGATGCAGGCGATAGAGCAGCGACGGCCCGACCCCGAGGGCGAGTTGCAACAGAGTCTTGATGGGGGTCACATGACTGACCACCACGATATTGCCCCCGGGATAACGCGCCACCAGATCCCCGCGCACGGCCTCGATACGCTCCCGCACCTCGTCGAAGCTCTCCCCGCCGGGTGCGGGCAGCGACGGATCGCCCAGCCAGCGGGCATGCAGTTCCGGATCGCGCTGAGCGGCCTCGGCGAAGGTCAGTCCCTCCCATTCGCCGAAATCGGTTTCGGTGAGACCCTCCACCACGCGGACATCCAGGCCGAGCGCGGCGGCCGCGGCATCCGCGGTTTCCCGGGCCCGCCCCAGCGGTGAGCTGACCACGGCGGCGATATCGCCCTTCGCCGCGAGCATCTTCGCCGCGCGGGCCGCCTGCTCCCGGCCCACCGCGGTGAGCGGCGGATTGCCGCGACCGGAATAGCGGCGCTGGATAGACAGTTCGGTCTGGCCGTGCCTTAGCAGCAGGAACCGGGTGGGCCGTCCGGTCGCACCGGTCCAGCCCGGCGCGGTCGTCGGCTCGGAGAGCCGGGCCGTCGCGCTGCGGGCATCCGCGGCCACCGTGGCACCGGCCGCGCCACCGGACCCGGGCCGCTGGGAACGCTCGGCGGCATTCACCTCCGCTACCAGCCCGGCATCGTCCATCGCCTCGTTGGCCAGCCGGTCGGCGTGCGAATTCTCGGCGCGCGGGATCCAGCGATAACTCACCCGCTCGAATCCGGCGGCGAGCCGGCGGGCCCGGTCGGCGAGCGGGATCAGCGCGGCATGCTTGATCTTCCAGCGACCCGACATCTGCTCGACCACGAGTTTGGAATCCATCCGCACCGAGACCACCTGCGCGCCCAGTTCGGCGGCGGCCTCCAGTCCGGCGATCAGCCCGCGGTATTCGGCGACATTGTTGGTCGCGATACCCAGCGCCTCCTTACGCTCGGCGAGCACCCCGACCCGGTCGGCGTCGAAAACCACGGCACCATAGCCCGCTGTTCCCGGATTGCCCCGGGATCCGCCGTCGGCCTCGACGACCACTTCCCGCACACTCATCCCGGCCTCCCGATCCGCTACCCGCTACCGTCCGGCGCTCACAGTCCGGATTCCTTGGTGCGCACCAGTACCGCACCGCATTCCGGGCAGCGCACCACCACATCGGGCGCGATCTTCGCGATCCGGGCGATCTCGCCGCGGTCCAGTTCGATCCGGCAGGCGCCGCACCGGCGGGCCTGCAACAATCCCGCGCCGACCCCGTGGTCGCCGCGCTGGCGGTCGTAGATGGCGAGCAGTTCGGCGGGAAAATCGCCGACCAGGTCCGCCCGATCGCCCTCACACCGCTGCTGCGCCACGTCGAGATCACCAATTGCCCGGTCGCGGTGTTCCCGCGCGGTGGCGAGCTCGGATTCGGCCTGGTCCAGGCGCGCGCCCGCATGCTCGTGATCGGCGGCGGAGGCCTCCCGGCGCTCCATCACCTCGAGCAGTTCGTCCTCGAGCACCGAGCGGCGGCGTTCCAGGCTGCCCAGTTCGTGCTGGAGTTCGGAGAGCTGTTTGGCGCCGACCGATCCGGCCTCCAGCACCCCGCGGTCGCGCTCCTCACGCTTGCGAACCGCCTCGACCTCGCCCTCCAGTTTGCGGATATCGCGATCCAGATCGTCGAGCACGATCTCCACGGCCACGGCGGCGTCCTTCTGGGCGTTGCGTTCCGTCTCGACCCGGTCG
>NZ_JBSFRU010000221.1:0-11153 GCF_053589395.1 Nocardia sp. NPDC003345 | reverse complement strand
GCGACGGCGAGCACCGTGTATTCGTCGGCGACCGGCACACCGGACTCCCGGGCGATCCGGGCACTGCTGCGCCCCGTCAACAGCGCCCGGGCCATGGCGCGGTAGGCGAAGGGAACGGCGGATGTGGCGGCCTCGTCGAGGTGACGCGCCGGTGCGACCATTTCAGCTCTCCCCGTGCCTGTCGGTTATGTCGACCACAGTCTGCGCGCACCATCCCGGGTGGTCACTGCACTGCCGGACGAAGTCCGGACGCCGAAGTTGTCTCCGGAGACAAAGCCGTCCGTGAGGTGGCCGCGAAACTGTCCGCGCCTCCCGCCGTTCGGTGACAATCGCACGGTGCGGGCAAGATCACTTTCGTCCACCGCGGACGTTTCGCTTATCGAGCGTTTGCGGATGCGATGGCCACAGTTGTCGGAGAAGCTACTCGCGGACGGTCTCGGCGCGACACCGCCCGCGGCGGATCTACCGGAGGGGCATTTCCGGCCCGAGGTGCTGCCCGCCATCCACGCCTGCGGGCACGCGGTCCTGCGGGCCATCGGTGCCGACGACCCGCTGGGCAGAGCCCAGATCGCCGCCTTCGTCACGCCCGTCGCCGAACGCCACGCCGAAGACCGGCTGCCGCTGCCGCTGCTGATCGAGGCCATTCACGCCTCGGCGCAGACACTACTGGCCGAAGCCGCCGGCCTGGCGACGCCCGGTGAGATGGATGAACTCGTGGCGATCGGTTCGGGGTTGCTCGATGTGCTGATGCATATCACCGTCATCGTGACCGAGGCCTATGCCGAAGTGGGGCAATCGATCCACAACGCCGAGCGCGAGGCGCGCCGGGAGTTGTGCTCGGCTCTACTGCGCGGCCGACCGGCCCATCAGTTGTCCGCGCGGGCCGATACGCCCTTGTCCGACCGCTACACGGTCGTCGCCGTGCATACCGCCCCGGAAGAATCCAATTCGGCGACAGACCTGCTGGCACGGCGCAGGATTCGTGTCTTCCACCGGACACTGGACGCGTGCACTCACGGTCGCGCGCTCGCCACCTTCGACGGTTCGGCCGGGATCGCGCTCGTGCCCGGACATTCCGGCCCGGAATCGCGGGCGCAGTCGGCGGTGCCGGCCGCCGAACTCACCGAGGCGCTCGGCGTGGAAACCTATCTGGCCGAATCGGAAGCCGTTCCCCCTTCTGATATCCCGCGCGCCGCCGCGGAGGTCACCGAACTCGCTACGCTCGCGCGGCTGCTGGGTCGGTCGCCGGGGGTGTACCGGCTCGACGACCTGCTCCTCGAATATCAGCTCACGAGGCCGGGCGCCGCGCGTGACCGGCTGGCGGCCCGTATCGCTCCGCTGTTGCGGGCCCCGCATCTGCTCGAAGCCCTGGAGGCACATCTGCGATTCGGCCCCGACCGCAAGACCGCGTCGTCGCAGCTCCACGTGCACCCCAATACGTTCAGCTATCGGCTGCGGCGGGTCGGCGAGCTCACCGGAATCGATCCGGCGGAACCGAACAACTCCCGGCTGCTGGCGGCCGCGGTCACCATCCACCGGCTCTACCCGGCGGCGGAACCGGGGGAGCGGGGCGAGGACCGGGACCCCACCCGGCCGTGATCAGCGGCACCACCCCCAACGCGAACGAGCCGCTCATCGGCGAAGCGATGAGCGGCTCGTTTCCTCAGTCGGTGCGCATCCGGCGGGGTTGCGGCGCGAACCCCGTCAGACACAGCTGGCGACTTTGCGCGGCCGGCCCCGCGGACGCTTCCGAGCGATGACGACCCCCTGATCGAAGATCTCACCGCCCCAGACGCCCCACGGTTCCCGCCGATCGATGGCGGCGCTCAGGCAGCCCTGCCGGATCGGGCAGGCCGCGCACAGGGCCTTGGCCTCTTCCAGCTGGCCCGGGCTCTCGGCGAACCAGAGGTCCGGATCCCCCGCCCGGCACGGCAGAGCCGGCAGCCGCGGGTCCGCGGTTTCGGTTGCCACAGTGCGACACGCCACGTCAGTGGTGGCCGGCGGCCAGTCCTGTGTGGTGGTGACCACGTCGTTCTCCTTCAGCTTGTTGTGCAGCGGTTCGGTGTTGCTGTCGCGAGACCGATGCCTTGTGGGCTGAAGGCCAAAAAAATATGGCCACGGTCTCGCATCTGCGATCCGTGGCCAGGAGGCGGGAGTGGTGTCCTACCTCGGTCGGCTCTGTGGCCGACTGTTCACGGTCGCTGGGTGTCCTTTGCGGAGGCTTTCCGCCCGCTTGTCGGCCGCCTCATAGGCTGCGGCGGGATCGATGGCGAGCGGGCCGGCTGCCGCGGGTGCGGCAGCCGGGTGCCAGATTGCGAAGGACTGGTCCTGCAGTGCGATGACGTCCGGATGCGAACGGCGAATGCGCGGCTGCGCACCGATACCATCGGTGCAGGACCGGCCGGTCCCCTGCATAGCGAGGAACCCCCGGGAAGCAGCCGACAACCGCGTATTCAGCGCTACGGTCGAATTGCCGTAGTCAGTGATGCCGTTCATCTGTCTGCCTCCCTCCATGTACTCGTGATCCGAATTCCAACAGTGCGCGTCGATGTACCCTCCCGAGCGCGATTCCCACCTTAAGCAATCTTGCCGGACTCGACAACCTATTTTCTACCTGCGGTTTTGCGCCGATCCCGGAAAGAGTGCCGCGCTACCGTCCGGAAGTGGCACGGCGCCGGGACCGGATGATCGCCAGCACCTCCGCGCCGTACTGCCGGACCTTGCTCTCGGTGACCCCGAGCGCGGCGAGTCCGGCCTCGTCCTCGGGGAGTTGCTCGGCGATGGCGGTGAGCGTGTTCACGCCGAGGATGCCACGCGGATCCACGGCCAGTTCCGCCGCTTTCTCTCGCCGCCAATCCTGTAGTGCGCCGAGCAGTTCCGTATCGGGTTGGCCCGCACAGCCCTTGCAGCGCCGCAGCAGCAGCGTCTCCGGTTCGAGCAGGGCCCGGCCGCAGACCCGGCACAGCGGGCGGCTCTTGTCGGCGGGGCGGGCGGCGGCGGTGATCCGGGACGCGGGGGAGTCCTCGGGGATCAGTCCGGTCAGGAAACGGGAGCGGCGCCGGGACCGGCGATCCCCGTCGCCGCGCGACAGTGCCCAGGACAGCAGCAGATGTATCCGGGCGCGGGTCACGCCGACGTAGAGCAGCCGGCGTTCCTCCTCCAGCGCGGCGGGATCGGCGACCGAACCGTCGCCGTTGAGGACGTAGGAGATCGGCAGCGCCCCGTCGGTGAGTCCCACCAGGAAAACCGCGTCCCATTCCAGGCCTTTGGCGGCGTGCAGCGAGGCCAACGTCACCCCCTGGACCGTCGGGGGGTGCCGCGATTCCGCCCGCGCGGCGAGTTCGCGCAGCAGACCGGGGAGATTCAGGGCGGGTTCGTGCTCCACCAGTTCCTCGGTGAGCCGGACCAGCGCGACCAGCGATTCCCAGCGTTGCCGGGCCTGCGCTCCGGCCGGTGCCGCGTTGGTGAGACCTATCGTGGCGAGGGCGGCACGCACCAGCGTCACGAGATGTTCTCCGGTGCGTGACGGGTCGGGCAGATCGTCGCGGGCGGTGGCCTTGCGCAGTTCCTGCACCGCCTGGCGCACCTCCGGCCGCTGGAAGAAACCCTCGCCGCCGCGGACCTGATAGGCGATGCCGTGTTCGGTCAGCGCCTGCTCGTAGGCCTCCGAATGCGCGTTGATCCGGTACAGCACCGCGATCTCGGCGGCCGGTGTGCCGTCCTTCATCAGTCGCTCGATGCGCCGCGCCACATCCGCCGCCTCCGCGGCGAGCAGGTCGTACTCGGCGAATTCGGGCTCCGGTCCGTCCGGGCGCTGGCCGACCAGTTGCAGTCGCGTACCAGCGATACGTCCGTGCGCCATACCGATCACGCGGTTGGCGAGGCCGACGATCTGCGGTGTCGAGCGGTAGTCGCGTTCCAGCCGCACCACGGTGGCGTCGGGGAAACGTCGTGAGAAGTCCAGTAGGTGGGCGGGGCTCGCACCGGTGAAGGAGTAGATGGTCTGGTTGGCATCGCCGACGACGGTGAGATCGTCGCGATCACCCAGCCAGGCGTCGAGCACCCGCTGCTGCAGCGGGGTGACGTCCTGGTACTCGTCGACGACGAAGCAGCGGTAGCGCTCCCGGAACTCGTCGGCCACCGCCGGATAGTCCTCCAGGGCCGCGGCGGTGTGCAGCAGCAGATCGTCGAAATCCAGCAGCATGCCCTCGGGGGTGTTCTTGAGCGATTCGTAGGCCGCGTACACCTCCGCGACGCGTGCGGCCGGGAAGGGGGTATCGCGGTGGTGCCCGGCCGCGGCGGTCGCGTAGTCCTCGGGCGCGATCAGCGAGGACTTCGCCCATTCGATCTCGCTCAGAAGATCTTTGACGCTGTCGGTTCCCGAGGCCAGGCCCACCCGCTGGGCGGCCCGGGTCACCACCGGGAACTTGCCGTCCAGCATGCGCCACGGCACCTCGCCGACCACCTGCGGCCAGAAGTAGCGCAGCTGCCGCAGCGCCGCGGCGTGGAAGGTGCGGGCCTGGACGGTCGAGGCGGCGTCGCCCAGCCCGAGGGTGCGCAACCGGCCGCGCAACTCGCCCGCCGCGCGGGCAGTGAAGGTGACCGCCAGCACTTGATCGGCACGCACCTGCCCCGCCGCGACCAGGTGGGCGATGCGGTAGGTGATGGTGCGCGTCTTCCCGGTGCCCGCGCCCGCCAGAACACAGACCGGCCCGCGGGGAGCGCGGACGGCGGCGGCCTGCTCGGGATCCAGCGCGGAGAGATCGAGTGCGGCCACGGCTCCATTGTGCACAGCGCCCGGAACACCCGAGGGGGTGGATGCGTTGCTCTGTGCGTGACTGATGCGACACCGGATCTGACCATGTACTCGACCACCTGGTGCGGTTACTGCCGCCGGCTGAAGACGCAGCTGAAGGAGGCCGGGATCACCTATGTGGAGATCGATATCGAGGACGATCCCGCCTCGGCCGAGTTCGTCGGCAGTGTGAACAACGGCAACCATGTGGTGCCGACCCTGAAGTTCGCCGACGGGTCGACCGCGACCAATCCGTCGCTCGCCGAGGTGAAGCAGGTGCTCGCCCGGCTGGGCTGAGCCCCGTACGCCGGACCGGCGGTGGCACGGTGGCGCCGGGCGCTAGGGAAGGGCGCGGCGCGCCCCGCGCGTCCCTGTCCCGCATCCCGCGGGTCCGGATGGCTAGTGTTGACCGGGTGAATCGTCGGATCATCACGCTCTTGGTCGCCCTGGTCCCGGTGGTGTTGTTCGGTGTGATCGGCAGCGTGGCCACCGTGCCGTTCGTCGCGCTCGGTCCCGGGCCCACCGTCGATACGCTGGGCGAAGTCGACGGTCGCGACGTCGTCGAGGTGACCGGTGCCGAAGTGGACCGCACCTCCGGGCAACTCAATATGACCACGGTCGCGGTACGCGACGGCCTGACCCTGTTCGAGGCGCTCGGCTTCTGGGTCAGCGGCCGGCACGGGATCGTGCCGCGGGCCGAGGTCTATCCGCCGGATGTCTCGCGCGAGGAAGTCGACCGGTCCAACGAACAGGAGTTCACGAACTCCGAGAGCAACGCCGAGGTCGCGGCCATGCACCAGCTGAACCTGCCGACCGCGGTACTGGTGCACGAGGTGGCCGAGCAGGGTCCCTCGCACGAGGTGCTGCGCCCGGGCGATCAGCTCGTCAGCGTGAACGGTAAACCGGTGGCGACCACGCAGGATGTGATCACCGAGGTGTCGAGCCGGGCGCCGGGCACGGTGATCACCGTGGTGTACCGCCGCGACGGCGCCGAGCAGACCGCCACCATCCCGCTCGCCGCGCGCCCCGACGACGCGGCCAAGGGATACCTCGGCCTGACTCCCACCGAATCGGCGGCACCGCCGATGGAGATCACCTTCAATCTCGCCGATATCGGCGGGCCGTCGGCCGGGCTGATGTTCAGCCTGGCGCTGGTCGAGAAACTCAGTCCCGGCGATCTGGACAGCGGTTCGTTCGTGGCCGGTACCGGCAGTATCGACGAGGAGGGCAAGGTCGGGGCCATCGGCGGTATCCAGTACAAGATGATGGCCGCCCGGGAGGCGGGCGCCGAGACCTTCCTGGTTCCGGCGGGCAACTGCAACGAGGCGAGTCAGCGGATCCCCGACGGGCTGCGGCTGGTCCGGGTGGAGACGCTGGCGGGCGCGGTCCAGGCGCTCGAGGATCTGGGAGCCGGCCGGGAGGCGCCGAGCTGCGGATAGCCCGGACGAACCGCCGCCGGTTCCGGGCCGGCGGATCCGGGCCGGCGCGGATCAGTCGCCGGAGTCCTCGAGGGTATGCCGCAGCGCCTCCACCAGATTCGGGGCGAGGTCGGGGTGTGTGCGCAGTTCCAGCCGCGCCTCGGACTCGTCGTCCTCGGGCCGGAGTTGCATGAGGCAGAGGGTGTCTCCGGTACGCAGCGCGGCGGCGAAGAGCCGGGCGTCGCGGCGTTCCGGATGGGCCTGCGCCGCGGCCCGGCCCGCGGCGTCGGCCGCGTCGGCGTCGGCCAGCAGCGGCGTCAGCGCCTCGTCGAGATCGTCCTCCGCGTCCGGCGGCAGGACCACGATCTCCTGTACCAGGACGCACCCGGCCACCGCGGGCGGCCAGCTGGTGGTGGCCAGGAATTCGTCCAGCGCCACCGCCCCGCCCGCCACCTCCTCCGGCAGCGGGTCCTGGGCGATCGGGGTCAGCTCGTGGGCGGCGTCGACCTGATCGATGAGCGCGGGTTCGGCGGCCACCAGATCGGCGGTGCGGACCAGCGCGAACATCTGCGGAGCTCTACCCCAGCCCTCGGCGTCCACGAACTCCGCGACCTCGTGGACGGAACGGGCAAGGACGATTTCGGCATGCAGATCGGCGCTCACCCGACCATCCTCGCATCCGGTACCGCGACACCGCCCCAACCCTGCGGTCGCGCACATGTCCGTTTTCCGTAAAGTGGGCGCAGAGGGTCCGTACGGACCCCGACCGCAACAATTCGGACTGCGGCGCGGCGGCCGGTGGCGCTACCGGGTGGCCCGCCGCCGGACCCTGGAGAGTGGCATCGTGGGCATGCGCCCCCCCGCCGGATTACCCTCGCTGTCCCGGCGCAGCCGCCTGCTGCTGGTGGGCGCGGTGGTGCTGGCCGCACTGCTGTTGGTAGGTCCCCGGCTCATCGACACGTATACGAACTGGCTGTGGTTCGGGGAGGTCGGCTTCCGGGGCGTCTATCTCACCGTGCTGCTGACCAGGATCGCGGTCTTCGCGATCGTCGCGTTGCTCGTCGGTGCGATCGTCTGGCTGGCACTGCTGCTGGCGTACCGGTCGCGCCCGGTGTTCATACCGACCTCGGGCGCCGGTGATCCGATCGCGCGGTATCGCACCACGGTGCTCGGCAAACTGAAGCTGTTCGGGCTCGGCATCCCGGCGCTGCTGGGTGTGCTCTCCGGACTGGTGGCCCAGTCGAACTGGGTGACGGTGCAGTTGTTCCTGCACGGCGGGTCGTTCGGTCGTACGGAACCGCAGTTCGGGCTCGACGTCGGCTTCTACGCGTTCGATCTGCCGTTCTACCGGATGGTGCTGAACTGGTTGTTCGTCGCCATCGTGATCGCGTTCTTCGCGAACCTGGTGACGCACTACATCTTCGGTGGTCTGCGGCTGACCGGCCGCGAGGGTGTGCTCACCACTCCGGCGCGGGTCCAGCTGGCGGTGATCGCGGGTCTGTTCGTCTTGCTCAAGGCCGTCGCGTACTGGTTCGACCGCTATCAGCTGCTGATGAGCAACCGGAAGGAGCCGACCTTCAACGGTGGTTCGTTCACCGATATCAACGCGGTGCTGCCGGCCAAGCTGATCCTGATGTCGATCGCGATCATCTGCGCGCTGGCGTTCTTCGCCGGGATCGTGCTGCGCGATCTGCGCGTGCCCGCGATGGCCGCGGCCCTGCTGGTGCTCTCCTCGGTCCTGGTGGGTGCGGTGTGGCCGCTGATGGTCGAGCAGTTCTCCGTCCGGCCCAACGCCGCGGAGAAGGAGAGCGAATACATCGAGCGCAATATCGACGCCACCCGGCACGCCTACGGGATCACCGACGACAAGATCGAGTACGTCGACTACAAGGGCGAGAGCAGCAAGAACCCGGTGAACGTACCGGTCGACCACGCGACCATCGCCAACGCCCGGCTGCTGGATCCCAATATCCTCTCCCCGACCTTCACCCAGCTGCGTCAGCTGAAGAACTTCTACGGGTTCCCCGACACCCTCGATATCGACCGGTACTCGCTCAACGGTCAGATCCAGGATTACATCGTCGCGGCGCGTGAACTGTCGCCGGCGACCCTCAGCGGTAACCAGACCGACTGGATCAACAAGCACACCGTCTATACCCACGGCAACGGATTCGTCGCCGCACCGGCCAACCGGGTCAACCGGCCGCAGTCCGAGGACCCCAACGCCGCGGGCGGCAGTAGTGACTCGGGTTATCCGATCTTCCTGGTCAGCGACCTGTTCACGCCCAAGGACCAGCAGCGGATCCCGGTGGATCAGCCGCGTATCTACTACGGCGAGCTGATTTCGCAGTCCGATCCCGATTACGCCATCGTCGGTGCGCAGGAGGGGCAGTCGCCTCGCGAATACGACACCGACCAGGCGCGCTTCACCTATGACGGCACCGGCGGCGTCCCGATCGGCAACTGGTTCAACCGGCTGGCCTTCGCGGCGAAATACGCCGAGCGCAACATCCTGTTCTCCTCGGCGATCGGCGACGATTCGAAGATTCTCTACAACCGGTCGCCCAAGGACCGGGTGCAGAAGGTCGCGCCCTGGCTGACCACCGACGGCAACGCGTATCCGGCGGTCGTGGACGGCCGGATCAAATGGATCGTCGACGCCTACACCACGCTGGACAACTACCCCTACGCGCAGACCACCTCGCTGGAGGGTGCGGTCGAGGACAGTATCGACCAGCGCACCGGCCGGTTGCTGCCGCGCAAAGAGGTCAGCTACATCCGCAACTCGGTGAAGGCCACCGTCGACGCCTACGACGGCACCGTCGAGCTCTACGAGACCGACCCCAGCGATCCGGTGCTGCAGGCCTGGCGGGGCGTCTTCCCCGACGCGGTGACCCCGGAGAACGAGATCAGCCCCGAACTGCGTGAGCACTTCCGCTATCCGGAGGATCTGTTCAAGGTGCAGCGCGAGATGCTCACCAAGTACCACGTGGACGATCCGCGCGAATTCTTCACCAACAACGCGTTCTGGTCGGTTCCCGCCGATCCGACCGTGGAGGGGGTGTCGGCGAGCCAGCCGCCGTACTACGTGCTGCTGGGCGATCCGAAGACGGGTAAACCGGTGTTCAACCTGACCAGCGCGATGGTCGGCTACAACCGGCAGTTCCTCTCGTCCTATATCTCGGTGCGCTCCGATCCCGACGGGTACGGCAAGTTCAGAATCCTGCAGCTGCCGACCGATACCCAGACCCAGGGCCCGCAGCAGACGCAGAACACGATGACGACGGCTCCGCAGGTCTCGCAGGAGAAGACCCTGCTGTCGAACTCGAACAAGATCAGATACGGCAATCTGCTGACCCTGCCGGTCGCCGACGGCGGCATCCTGTACGTCGAACCGTTCTACAACGAGCGCAATACCGGCCAGAACACGGCGACCTTCCCGCAGCTGCTGCGCGTGCTGGTCAGCTATCGCGATCAGGCCGGCAGTGTGAAGGTCGGGTACGGGTCCACCCTGGCGGACGCGCTGAATCAGGTGCTGCCCGGTTCGGGCGCATTGGCGACGCCGTCGGGCGGTGACCCGGCGACCAGGCCCAGTCCCGGCGCCGCGCCACCGCCGGCCGAACCCGATGAGTCCCAGGATCAGGGTGCCGCGGCCAACGGCGGCGCGCCGGCGCCCCCGGCCGGTACCGGATCGGCCGCCCAGGCGGCCGCGGCCGCGGAACTCGATCGCAAGATCGAGGAGGTGCGCGCCGCCATGCGGACCGGCAACTTCGAGGAGTTCGGACAAGCGCTCGACGAGCTCGAGGCGGCGGTGAAGGCATACCAGGACGCCGGCCGGTAACGGCCGCGCGGCCGGGGGCCTGCTCGGCTGAGACCGTGCGTCACCCACGCCCTTGGGCGAGCGGGCGCGCACGCAGAAGCTGGGAAGCCCGCAAGCGACGAAAGAGGCGCTGTCATCCACTGGATGACAGCGCCTCTTCGTATGTGTGCGGGCTACCGGCGCTCAGGCGCCGGGGCGGGTCACAGGTACGAGCCGCACACCGGCCACGCGCCGGGGCCCTGGGTGTCGAGCACGTTCTCGGCGACGCGGATCTGCTCCTCGCGGCTGGCATTGGCAGCGCTGCCGCTGCCGCCGTTGGCCTCCCAGGTGCTCTGGGTGAACTGCAGGCCGCCGTAGAAGCCGTTGCCGGTGTTGGTGGACCAGTTGCCGCTGCTCTCGCATTCGGCGACAGCGTCCCAGTTGCCCGAGTAGGCCGAGGCAGTGGCGGTGGAAAGACCGAACGGTACGGCAACGAGTGCTCCGGCGATAGCGGTCATGCCGAGGGCGCGGGTGCTGAACTTTCGGGTCTTGGTCATATGCGAATCCCTCCCTGTGCCCACCGGCAGCGCGATCGTGGCCTGCGTGCCCCTGTCCCCAGGTGATGTCGGGGTTTGATCCGAACCGTGGGACAGGGTTGCCGGTGTTCTCCGGTTCGGTCCGGCCCGTCCCGGTTGGTCGGGGCCTGCAAATGACGGTAACGGAGAAATCTCGTCAGATCACGTATCGATAACTATCGATTAGTCGATTCGCGCGAACCGGGAATATGAGGAAAACTGCTGGTCATATCCAGAATTTTCCGTACCCAGCTCGGGCTGTGATAACACGGAAACGTGAGCGGGATCACTCGAATTTGGTAATTCGTGTCACGCGTATAGCGCTCGGGAAACGCGGCAACCGCGTCGTTAACGTTCTGGGCGTTCGTCGAGACGGTGGCGTGACCGTGGTTTGCCGATGACCGCGGGTGGCATTCGCAGAGCGCCTGCGGATCCGCTTCGGAGCGGGCTCGAATTCCTCGGGAAAGTGCCTCTGATCGGGCAATTTGTCGATACGCGGACGGCGTGTGTAGTGTTGTGTTCACCCAACGCGGGGTGGAGCAGCTCGGTAGCTCGCTGGGCTCATA
>NZ_JBSFRU010000220.1:0-11185 GCF_053589395.1 Nocardia sp. NPDC003345 | reverse complement strand
ATCAATTCGTTCCGTGGAGCGAGGGCTCCAACTTCGACGGTCCACTCGGAGGCGACCCCTGGGAGCCGGGTCAGAGCAGGCTGTCCGAACACGCACGAGCCTCACTGATCGTAGGACTGCTCGGGGAAGACAACCTGCCGAGCTACTTCTACACCATCCTGTCCTCGCACGGAAACAACGGCGCCTGGGCCGAATGGGTGCGCCAATGGTCCGCCGAAGAAGCCCGGCACTCCGTGGTGCTGAGGGACTATCTGCACACCACCCGGGCCGTGGACCCCGTCGCGCTGGAACGGGCGCGGATGGCGCATATGGCGAACGGGTACGTCAGCGCGCACGAGGGCGACGGGGTGCTGCGCACCATCATGATGCTCAGCATGTCGGAACTGCAAGCTCGTGTGGTGCACCGCAACACCGGAATGCTCAGCAACGACCCGATCTGTGACCGCATCATGGCCCGGCTGGCAGCCGACGAGAATCTGCACATGATCTTCTACCGAAACCTGGTGGAAGCCGCACTCGAAATCGACCCCGAGGAAGCGATGGTCGCACTCTGCGACGTGATCACCGTCTTCGGCGGGCCGGCCCAGCAGATACCGGACTTCGCCGCGTTGTCGCGCCAATTCATCAAGGCCGGCGTCTACACCAGCCGCATGCATATCGACGCCGTCATCAACCCATACATTCGGCACCTGCGTCTGCTCGACCGGACAGACCTGGGCCCGGCCGGACGGCAAGCACAGGACCGAATCGGCCGCTACGTCAATCGGATCGAATTGGCATGCCGCCGCTTCGAATCCATGCGCCAAGACCCACCGCTCCGCACGAACTGATCGAGGGAAGCCGACCATGCCGTACTCCACCGAAACAGCAGGCGTCGCCGTGTGCGATCTGTTCGCCCAAGAATTGAAGACACCAGTTCGGCTCGAAAATGTCATCGAGCAACTGCCCAATATCGAATCCGTACGATTCATGCGGATTCTCACCCGTATCGAAGACCATTTCGACATCGTCTTGGACGACGAAGCGGTATTCGGCGCGGCGACCGTCGGCGAACTGGCACAAATCGTCGCGGAACAATCCTCGGGTACGCCCATCTAATGGGAATACTCGCCGCGATAACCAGATCCACCCAGACCCGGCCCGCCACGCAGACCACCGCGAGAACCACACTCGCGGTGGGGATCGCCGCCGCGACCACCTGCCTGCCGGAACGGCGCGAAACCGCACGGGGCGCCGGTATCGACGAGGACGACGCCGAAATATGCGACCTGGAAGGATACCGGCGGATACCCGTCTGCGACGGCGACCCCGTCACAGATCTCGCGGTCCCCGCCGCCGTCGACGCCCTGCGGCGCAGCGGTCATCGACCATCCGAGATCGACCTCGTGATCTACGCCTGGCTCGAAGACCAGGGCGACGCCATGCCCATCCCGCATACCCGCCTGGCCCGGCTGATCGGTTCGCACGAGGCGGTGACAATCGGCATCCAGCAGAAATCCGGTGGCGGCGCCATCGCGCTCGAACT
This sequence comes from Nocardia sp. NPDC003345, assembly GCF_053589395.1. Lineage (NCBI taxonomy): Bacteria > Bacillati > Actinomycetota > Actinomycetes > Mycobacteriales > Nocardiaceae > Nocardia > Nocardia sp. NPDC003345. The sequence continues at coordinate 9,660 of NZ_JBSFRU010000220.1, read as the reverse complement.
GGCCGCCGAAATGCTGAACAGCGGCCGTTACCGGACAGCGCTGATCGCGACCGGCGATATCTTCGACCACGACCCGCATACGAGGTGGGTGCGCCACGGCAGCCAGGGGATCCTGCTCGGCGACGGCGCGACAGCCGCCGTACTGGATCGACGCGCGCACCCGCTGGTGGTCCAGGCCATCGCCTCGGCGGGGCGACCGGACACCGAATTGCAGTTCTCCCAGCCCACCGCCACCTCCGGCTCCGAACCCGTGGAAAAGGTCCTGAACCCCGCCGCGATCCCCGCAATGCGAAACGCGATCTCAACCGCTGTCGCCGACGTCCTGGGCACCACCGGACTCGAACCGGATGACCCCGCGATCCGCTTGGTCGCGTTCAGCAGACTGGGCCGCACCCTGCTACGCCGCGTCTACTACCCCGCACTACCCAAAGGGCTGCCACGACCACTCGAATTGACCAGCGAAACCGGCCACCTCGGTGCCGGCGATCTGCTCGCCAACCTGGCGCACATTCAGGACCATCGCCTGATGGCACCGGGTGAGTACGGGTTGCTGATCAACGTCGGCATGGGGTTCAACGTCACCGCCGTCGTCGTGCGGGCCGACACCGGGGATGAGGGGGGAAAAGACCCGATCGCCTGAACCGAACGACCGCGGTTCCACACCGACAGGCCCGGCAACAGACGCCGAGCGGCCCGGGCCACCCGGCGCTCACGATCGACACCGGACTCGTCGTCCGGTGTCCGGGCCGATAACACCGGCATCGCACGAGCAATTCAATTGTGCACAAACGCATTTCGGTCCGCACTTCGGAAGGCGCGATCCCGGAGAGTATGTGATGCTCGGATAGGCAGGGGAGGAGGAAGCGTTGCGCACTCCGCGGCCACCGCGCTCACCGACCCGCCGCCCCTCCCGTCTGTCTCAGCCCGCTATATCAGCCCCGCGTAAAGGAAAACCTATGACCGATCCCCAGACCGACACCGTCGCGCCCATAGTCCTCGACGTCACCGGCGCAGATATCGCGGGTGAGGCCGCGCGGCTCAGGGAACACGGACCGATCGTGCCCGTGACGCTACCCGGCGGCGTGCGAGCCTGGTCGATCACCGACTACACGATCCTGCGCGAACTCCTCGCCAACCCGCTCATCTCGAAAGACCCCCACCAGCACTGGCCCGCGTTCATCAACGGCGAGATCCCGGCGGACTGGCCGCTGGCCCTCTGGGTGTCGGTACGCAACATGTTCACGGCATACGGGACCGAGCACCGCCGCCTGCGCAAACTGGTGGCCCCCGCGTTCACCAACCGGCGCACCCAGATCATGAAACCCCGGATCGAAGCCCTCGTCACCGAACTGCTCGACGCACTCGCCGAGCGACCGGCCGACGCGGCGGTGGATATCCGCGCGGCGTACGCCGAACCCCTGCCGATCCGGGTGATCACCGAACTCATGGGCGTCCCGCACGACCTGCAACCTCCACTACGCGTCTGCGTCGACGAACTGTTCTCCGGCACCCCCACCCGCGACGCGGTCGAGAACTATATGGAGTTCCAGCGCACACTCGGTGAACTGATCGCACGCCGGCGGACAGAACCCGGCGACGATCTGACCAGCGCACTCATCGCGGAACGAGACGACGAGGGCGACCGGCTGACCGAGCAGGAACTCGCCGACACACTGCTGCTGATGATCAGCGCCGGCTTCGAAACAACCGTCAACCTGCTCGATCAGGCAATCTACATACTGCTCACCGACCCCGAACAGCTGGCCGCCATCCGCACGGGGAAGGTCACCTGGTCGGATGTGATCGAGGAAACCCTGCGTTACGCGCCACCGGTCGCCCACCTGCCCCTGCGCTACGCGGTCGCGGATATCGACGGCACACCCATCAAGCAGGGGGACGCGGTCCTGGCAAGCTTCGCACCCGCCAACCGCGACCCCGCGATCCACCCCGGCCTGCCCGACACCTTCGACCCGACACGGACCTCCAAGGACCACCTGTCGTTCGGTCACGGCGCCCACCACTGCCTCGGCGCACCCCTGGCCCGCCTCGAGGCCGAGATCGCACTCCCGGCTCTGTTCGCACGTTTCCCCGATCTCGCATTCGCGGTGGACCCCGAAACGATCGCCACGAACGCCAGCTTCATCGCCAACGGGCACACCCACCTGCCGGTGTACCTCCGCGGCCGTTGACCTCCCGTGTACCCCGCCCCGGCGCGACGGCGGGGTACACGGCCGGGCGCGCGACGCGGCGGAGGATGACGAGTGCTCGCTTCCACCGGCCACTTCGCATATGCGCCAAATCGCAACGCACGCAGATTGTTACGGCGCACTCTCGGTTACAGTCATTGCGACCTTTACCCCGAGATTCACGAGCGCAGGCGCCGACCTCACCCGCGCGCAATCTCATCAGAACGAATCAGAGTAATCGACCCGGAAGTTCATGGAGCAACATCGTTGACCACTGACCAGAACCTCAGCGCCCGCCCTGTCGTACACGGATCGCCCTTGGGAAGCGCTGCCGGGTTCGCCCTGTACACCCAGGAATTCGCGGCCGACCCCCATCGCATCTATGCCCAGATGCGGCAGGTGCACCGGTCGCTCGTCCCGGTGGAACTGGCCGAAGGTGTACCCGCGACCCTGGTCATCGGACACGGTGCCGCGGTCAAGATCCTCAACGACCCCGACAGGTTTCCCGCGGACCCGCGCGCCTGGCAGCAGGATCTGCCGCCCGAGAGCCCCGTCAAGAGCATGATGGAATACCGGCTCAACGCCCTGCGGAACTCCGGCACCACACATGCCCGATACCGGCAGCCGACGGTGGCGGCCCTGGCCGGGGTGGATCCCTACGGCCTGCACCGAATGGTCGGCGAACGGGCCCTGCCGCTGGTCAACGCCTTCTGCGGCGACGGGTCGGCCGAACTGCTGCAACAGTACGCGTTCCCGCTGGTGTTCGATGTCCTCAACATCATGATGGGCTGCCCCGACGAAGCAGCCACCCAGCTCGTCGAAGCGTTCGCGGCCATGTTCGAAGGCGGTGACGCCGACACCATCAACGCGAAGATCTTCCACGCCTTCTCGGCGATGATCGCGGCCAAACGCGAAACCCCCGGCGACGACATCACCACCCGGCTGCTGGCCCACGCCCCGGGATTCAGCGACGAGGAACTGATCGACCAGCTCCTCACCATGTACGCGGCCGGAATCGAACCGGGCGTGAACCTGATCTGCAACGCCCTGCGGCTGATCCTCACCGACCAGCGCTTCGCCGGTGACGTGCTCGGCGGTAGCCGATCGGTCCGCGTCGCGCTCGACGACGTACTGTTCAACGACCCGCCGATGGCCAACTACTGCATCAGCTACCCGCGCCAGCCCACCCTCGTCGACGGTGTCTGGCTACCCGCTCATCAGCCCGTCCTGATCAGTATGGCCGCATGCAATACCGACCCCGCGATCCGTGGCGCCGGAAACGTCGAAGCCAACCGTTCCCATCTCGCGTTCAGCGCCGGACCCCACCGGTGCCCGGCGAAGGATCCCGCCTGCATGATCGCCGAGGTCGCCGTCGAGCAACTCCTCGACGTCCTACCCGAAATGGAGTTGGCCTGCGCTCCCGAGGAACTGCAATGGCGCGCGGGGCCGTTCCACCGCGCACTCGCGTCACTGCCGGTGAGTTTTCCGCCCTCCGCACCGCTTCCCATCTGAGCCCACGGGCTCCGGAGGGCCCGGCCGGAGAAGGGCGCCGCGCATGCCGGCGACACGGACCTTGACCGTCGAACCGGGTGCGGCCACCCTCTGAGGATGGGCGCATCAGCTGATCAGCGGGCATTGTCCGGCCGGGTCGCGGTGGTGGCCGGCGCGACCCGGGGTGCGGGGCGGGGGATCGCCGCCGGGCTCGGGGAAGCGGGCGCGACCGTGATCTGCACCGGCCGGAGCAGTCGTCGGGGAGGTACGGCGTCGGATTACCACCGCCCGGAGACGATCGAGGAAACCGCGGAATTGGTCACCCGGCTGGGCGGGAGGGGAGTGGCGGCCCAGGTCGACCATCTCGACAGCGCACAGGTGCGACGGCTGGCCGAGCGGCTGCGCGCCGACTACGGCACCATCGATATCCTGGTCAACGATATCTGGGGCGCGGAGAAACTGAAGGGCGCACCGGCCGAGTGGAATACGCCGATCTGGGAGCACGACCTCGATCGCGGGCTGCGGATACTGCGGCTGGGAGTCGAGACCCATCTCGTCACGGCCCATCATCTGCTGCCACTACTGGTCACGAAGCCGGGCGGGCTGTTGGTCGAGGTCACAGACGGCACCCGGGATCACAACGCCTCGGCGTATAGGATCTCCGCGTACTACGACCTGGCGAAGTCGGCCGTGAACCGGCTGGGCTTCGCACTGGGGCACGAACTCGCCGGGTACGGCGGCACCGCGATAGCCGTTACGCCGGGCTGGCTGCGGTCGGAGATGATGCTGGACAACTATCACGTCACCGAAACGACCTGGCGTGACGCCCTGTCCGAGCGCCCGGGCGGCCTGTCGACGGCACCACCGGGGTTCGCGGCATCGGAGTCGCCGCGCTTCATCGGGCGGGCTGTGGCGGCGGTCGCCGCCGATCCGCATCGCGACCGCTGGAATCAGCGGTCGGTGACCACGGCCGAGCTGGCGAGAGAGTACGGCTTCACCGATATCGACGGCCGGGTCCCGGATAGCTGGAAGGCCTGAGGGAGGGACCCGCGCAGCCTAGTTGACATAATGTAGATTATCGGCGTTTTGGTGCGGTTCGGTTTCCGAGGTGGACATATCGGCTGATCTTCCAGGCGATCACACGTAATGGCCCGCATGGTCGCCATCGCACGGCGTTGAAGGCCGTGCATCCGGGAACCGGAAGCCCGTCTGCGCCCGAATGAATTCGCGGTGCATGATTATGTCAACTCACGACTGCCGAAAACGCCGACCGGCTTCCAGCGGCTGTCGACCGTCAGGCGCAGCGGGTGCTCGTGTGCGAACCCCGTGAGACCTCGGTATACCGGCGGGCCGATGGCCGAGGGTCGAGCCTCGTGACGGGCGCATCGCGCTCCGGGAAGCGTCGGCCCACTCCCCTCGTCGCCCGGATTATCAGCGGCAATATCGTCACTGTGACGCAATTCGGGCTGGGGGAAGGAGTCATGGATCCCGAGGCATCAAAGGCGGACAGGCTGCCCGACACGGCACGTCCGCGGTTCTCGGATGGGACCGAGCGCTGAGGCTAGGCTCGGATCGACTGGGCTCGTGTCAGCGACGACCTCCGGAGGCGAGCTATGCGCAGACGTCCGCTGGTAGCGATGGGTATCGCGGTGGTGACGGCCGCGGGACTCGTCGTCGGATGTGGGAGTGACGAACCCGTGCCGACCGCCCAGACCGCCGCGCCGGACGACGACTCCGCCGGGCCCGCACAAGCGGCGGGCGTCGCCATACCGAACGGCCGGGTCGAGCATATTCTCGATCGTGTCGATCAGCGGGCGAACGAACTGATGCGGACGACGGGGATTCCGGGAATGGCGGTCGCGGTCGTATACGACGGCAAGGTCGTGTATCAGAAGGGGTTCGGCGTCCGCGACGTGGTCAGCAGGCTCCCGGTGGATCCGGAAACAGTGTTCCAGCTGGCGTCGATGTCCAAACCGATCGGGGCGACCGTGGTGGCACGGCAGGTGCAGGAGGGCGCGGTCCGCTGGGATACGCCGATCCGGGAGCCTGCCCCGTGGTTCGCCTTGAACGATCCCTATGTCAGCGACCATGTGACCATCGGCGATCTCTATGCGCATCGGTCCGGGTTGCCCGATCACGCCGGAGACGAACTGGAGGATCTCGGATTCGATCGCGCGAGCATCCTCGAACGGCTGCGGTTGCTGCCGCTGGGACCGTTCCGGGACTCCTACGAATACACCAACTTCGGGGTGACCGCGGCGGCCACGGCGGTGGCGGAGGCATCGGATACGGAGTGGGCGGAACTGTCGGAGCGGTCGCTGTACCGGCCGCTGGGGATGGGGTCGACCAGCTCCCGGTACGACGATTTCCTGGCTACCCCGGACCGGGCGAACGGGCATGTCCTGGTGGACGGCACGTATCGCCGCAATGAGCAGGGCCGGCAACCGGACGCGCAGTCCCCCGCGGGTGGAGTGAATTCCTCGGTGCGCGATATCGCCCGGTGGATGACGATGGTCCTGGCGGACGGTTCGTTCGAGGGCAATCAGGTGGTCGCCCCGGAGGCCTTGCTCCCGGCAGTGTCCCCGCAGGCGGTATCGGTGCCACCGGGCGCTCCGGCCGCGCGGGCCGGTTCCTACGGGTTCGGATTCAACGTGAACGATTCACCTGCGGGCCGCGTGGTGCTGAGTCATTCAGGGGCATTCAACGGGGGCGCGGCGACCGCGTTCACGGTGATCCCGTCGGCGGATGTGGGGATCGTGACGCTGACGAACGCCGCGCCGGTCGGGGTGCCCGAGACATTGAACGCCGAATTCGCCGATCTCGTGCAGTTCGGAGAGGTACGCCAGGACTGGTGGGAGCTGTACCGGGATGCGTTCGCGCAGATCAACGCCCCTACCGGTGAGCTGGTGGGGGCTTCGCCGCCGCGCGATGCGGCGCCGGCGCAACCACTGGACACCTATACGGGTGTGTACGGGAACGACTACTACGGTCCGGCGACGGTGGCGGCCGATGACGAGGGTGCTCTGCTCCTGACGCTGGGTCCGGGCCGGGTGACGGTTCCGCTCCGGCACTGGGAGGGTGACACGTTCGTCTTCTCGCCGAATGGTGAGAGTGCGAATCCGGGCACGGTGTCGCAGGCGCGTTTCGACGGCGACCGCTTGTGGCTGGAGTTCTACGATACGGGCGGTCTCGGGACGTTCACGCGCTGACGGGAGTAGCCGGGCGGACCTCCGGAGGGTCCACCCGGCTACTCCCCTGCACGTTGCCTATCGGGCGCCGATGTATTCGGCCAGGTGCTTGCCGGTGAGGGTGCTGCGGGCGGCGACGAGATCGGCGGGGGTGCCTTCGAAGACGATGGTGCCGCCGTCGTGGCCGGCGCCGGGGCCGAGGTCGATGATCCAGTCGGCGTGTGCCATAACCGCCTGGTGGTGTTCGATGACGATCACCGATTTGCCGGAGTCGACGAGGCGGTCCAGCAGGCCGAGCAGGTTTTCGACATCGGCGAGGTGCAGGCCGGTGGTCGGTTCGTCGAGGACGTAGATTCCGCCCTTGTCGGCCATCTGGGTCGCCAGTTTGAGGCGTTGCCGTTCGCCGCCGGAGAGGGTGGTGAGTGGCTGGCCGAGTTTGATGTAGCCGAGGCCGACATCGACGAGCCGGTCGAGGATTTTGTGCGCGGCGGGGATGCGGGCGTCGCCGGCGCCGAAGAACTCCTCGGCCTCGGCGACCGACATTTCGAACACTTCGGCGATATTGCGGCCGCCGAGGGTGTATTCGAGGACCTGGGCCTGGAAGCGGCGGCCTTCGCATTCCTCGCAGGGCGATTCGACGGTGGCCATGACGCCGAGGTCGGTGTAGATGACGCCGGCGCCGTTGCAGGTGGGGCAGGCTCCTTCGGAGTTGGAGCTGAACAGGGCGGGTTTGACCCCGTTCTCTTTGGCGAAGGCTTTGCGGATGGGGTCCAGCAGGCCGGTGTAGGTGGCGGGGTTGCTGCGCCGGGAGCCCTTGATCGGGGTCTGGTCGACCGTGACGACCCCGTCGAGTCCGGTGACGGAGCTGCCGATGAGGGAGCTCTTACCGGATCCGGCGACGCCGGTGAGGACGACGAGCACGCCGAGCGGGATATCGACGTCGACGTCGCGCAGGTTGTGGGTGTCGGCGCCGCGGACCTGCAGTGCTTCGGTGAAGGGCCGGACCTCCGATTTGAGGGTGGCGCGGTCGTCGAGGTGGCGCCCGGTGAGGGTGTCGCTGGCGCGCAGTCCGTCGATACTGCCTTCGAACATCACCTGGCCGCCCTCGGTGCCGGCGCGCGGGCCGAGGTCGATGATGTGGTCGGCGACGGCGATGACCTCGGGTTTGTGTTCGACGACGAGGACGGTGTTGCCTTTGTCGCGCAGTTGCAGCAGCAGTTCGTTCATGCGCTGGATATCGTGCGGGTGCAGGCCGATGGTGGGTTCGTCGAAGACGTAGGTGACGTCGGTGAGCGAGGAGCCGAGGTGGCGGATCATTTTGGTGCGCTGGGCCTCGCCGCCGGAGAGGGTGCCGGCGGGGCGTTCCAGGGACAGGTAGCCGAGGCCGATCTCGACGAAGGAGTCGAGGGTTTCGCCGAGGGCGGTGAGCAGCGGGGCGACCGAGGGTTCGTCGAGGTCGCGGACCCAGTCGGCGAGGTCGCTGATCTGCATGGCGCAGACGTCGGCGATATTGATGCCCTTGATCTTGGAGGAGCGGGCCTCGGCGCTGAGGCGGGTGCCGCCGCAGTCGGGGCAGCGGTCGAAGGTGATGGCCCGGTCGACGAAGGCGCGGATATGCGGCTGCATGGCTTCGCGGTCCTTGGACAGGAACGATTTCTGGATTTTGGGGATGAGGCCTTCGTAGGTGACGTTGATGCCTTCGACCTTGATGCGGGTGGGTTCTTTGTAGAGGAGGTCGTTGAGCTGTTTCTTGGTGAATTTCGCGATGGGTTTGTCGGGATCGAAGAAGCCGCAGCCGCGGAAGATGCGCCCGTACCAGCCGTCCATGCTGTATCCGGGGATGGTGAGGGCGCCGTCGTTGAGGGATTTGGTGTCGTCGTAGAGGGCGGTGAGATCGAAATCGGAGACCGAGCCGCGGCCTTCGCAGCGGGGGCACATACCGCCGGTGATGCTGAAGGTTCGTTTTTCGCGTACGGTCTGCCCGCCTTTTTCGACGGTGACGGCGCCGGCGCCGCTGATGGAGGCGACGTTGAAGGAGAAGGCCTGGGGTGAGCCGATATGGGGGGTGCCGAGGCGGCTGAACAGGATGCGCAGCATGGCGTTGGCGTCGGTGGCGGTGCCGACGGTGGAGCGGGGGTCGGAGCCCATGCGTTCCTGGTCGACGATGATGGCGGTGGTGAGGCCGTCGAGGACGTCGACGTTGGGGCGGGCCTGGTTGGGCATGAAGCCCTGAATGAACGCGCTGTAGGTTTCGTTGATCAATCGCTGCGATTCGGCGGCGATGGTGCTGAAGACCAGGGAGCTCTTCCCCGACCCGGAAACCCCGGTGAATACGGTCAGCCGGCGTTTCGGGATCTCGACGCTGACATCTTTGAGGTTGTTCTCCCGCGCGCCGTACACGCGGATCAGATCGTGGCTGTCGGCGAGGTGCGGCTCGGACGTCTGCCGCACGGTCTTCGTGGCCATACTCATCTGGTCTCCTGGTCTCCCTCTGCTGCTCGGGCCGCACGGCCGCGCCGCCACCGTCCGGTCGATCCAATCAGAACGCGGTGACATTTTTTCGTTGCGCCCACCCTCGGGTATCGAAGGTTTCACCGCCGGCGCTACCGCACAGGGCAGGCGCTCTCCGGCCCGCTCAGCCGATCTGCTGGATGCGGATCATATTCCCGGCAGGATCACGGACGGCGCAGTCGCGAATTCCGTACGGCTGATCGGTGGGTTCCTGGACGATTTCGGCGTCACCGGCCTGGAGCCGGTCGAACATACCGTCGAGGTCCGCGGTGGCGAGGTTGATC
>NZ_JBSFRU010000219.1:0-11205 GCF_053589395.1 Nocardia sp. NPDC003345 | reverse complement strand
ATCGCCTCGGTGAGCCGCTCGGTCGCGAACTCCCGTCCGGCGGCCACCTGCTCCGGGGTCGGGGGATTACCGTGCAGGCAGCGTTCGGTGACCCGGACGCAGCCGATATCGGCCGAGAAGGCCGCCCGCACCCCGTCGCCGTCGCCGACCACCAGTTCGGTGGATCCGCCGCCCAGATCGACCACGACGAACGGTCCCGCTTCCGCGGCCAGCTCTCCTACCGCGCCGGCGAACGACAGTCGCGCCTCCTCGTCGCCGGTGATGACCTCCGCTTCCGCACCGGCCACGACGCGGCCCAGTTCGGCGCGGGTCATGGCGAAGAAATCCTCCCGGTTGGCGGCGTCGCGGGTGGCGGAGGTCGCTACCATCCGCACCCGCCGCACCTCGTGCTCGATCATCAGCGCCGCGTAATCGGCCAGGGCCACACGGGTGCGTTCGATGGCCTCCGGATCGAACCGGCCGGTCGCGTCCACGCCCTTGCCGAGTCGCACGATCCGCATCTCCCGATGCACATCGGTCAGGGCGCCGTCGGTGCCGATATCGGCGATCAGCAGGCGGATGGAGTTCGTGCCGCAATCCACGGCGGCGACCCGGTCGGTCATAGTGCTTCCTTCGACGTCGGTTGGTGCGGGCCGCGGTGGCCGAAGCGGAGGAGACGCGGCGTCACGATTCGTCTTCCACCGCCACGTTATCCGGCCAGTCGGCCGGTACGGCGATTCCACGCAACCCGTTTCGCGCCGCCAGGGCCACCGCCTCGTCACCGAGCGGATTGACCCCCGGTCCCTTCGCCAGCGAGTGCGCGATCAGCACGTGCAGGCATTTCACCCGGTCCGGCATACCGCCGCCACTGAAATCGGTACCGAGCGACTCGATCTCGTCGCGCTCGGCCAGATAGCTCTCGTGCGCTGCCCGGTAGGCCGCGGCCAGCTCCGGATCGTGACCCAGGCGCTCGGTCATCCCCTTCATCACACCCGCCGACTCCAACCTGCTCGCCTCGGCGGTGAGCCGGGGGTCGGTGAGGTAGTACAGCGTGGGGAACGGAGTGCCGTCGTCGAGTTTCGGCGCGGTTTTCACCACCGCGGGCAGGCCGTCGGGAGTCCGGTAGGCGATCGCGAGCACCCCGCGCGGGGCGCGGCCCAACTGTTCGGCGACGATCTGCAGATCTCGGTCGTCGGGTGTGCTCACCTTGGTCCTTCCGGCTGCGGCGCGGGTGGTTCGGGGTTCGGGGGTGGTTCGGAGATACTGCGCCACAGATCCGTGAACCACGGGTCCGGCGCGCGTTCCGGTGCGGCCGGACCGGTGACGGCGGGCGCCTCGATTCCCGGGACCTGCACGATATAGGGCGTCTCACCTGGCATCACCAGACGCAACCTGTCGCGGGCCTCGGACCGGATGTAGGCGGGGTCCTCCTGCTGGGCCCGGCGGTCCTTCAACCGGGCGATATCGTCGGCGAGGACGCGGCGTTCGGCGGCCAGCTGATCGGCCTCGGCGCGCTGGGTGAAATAGGTCCGCATGGGTACGGCCAGGGTCATCGCCAGCGCGCAGATCACCATCGCCAGGATGATCGCCTTACCGGCGGACAACCCGAAGATGGTCCGTTCCGACCAGTCCCGCGCGCCCTGTTCGCGGGCGCCCGAGCCCCGGACGGTGCGCCGCACCCGCTCGGCGCCGCCGTGCACTTCGGCGGCCGGGCGCCGCCGCGGCGCGCGCGACGTGCGGCGGTCGCCCCGCCCCGCGGGGCTGCTACCGCGCGCACGCCGCTCCGACATCTACTCAGTCCTCGAACGTGAACCGCGGGAACGCCACATCACCGGCATAGCGGGCCGAATCGCCGAGCGCGTCCTCGATCCGCAGCAGCTGGTTGTACTTGGCCACCCGCTCGCTGCGGGCCGGGGCGCCGGTCTTGATCTGACCGCTGCCGACCGCGACCGCCAGATCGGCGATGGTGGTGTCCTCGGTCTCGCCCGAACGATGCGACATCATCGTCTTGTACCCGTTGCGGTGCGCCAGTTCCACGGCGTCCAGGGTTTCGGTGAGGGTGCCGATCTGGTTCACCTTCACCAGCAGCGCGTTGGCCGCGCCCTTGGCGATACCGTCCTCGAGACGATCGGGGTTGGTGACGAACAGGTCGTCGCCGACCAGCTGCACCTTGTCACCGATCTCATCGGTGAGCGCCACCCAGCCGTCCCAGTCGTCCTCCGACAGCGGATCCTCGATGGAGACCAGCGGGTACGACGCCTTCAGCTCGGCGTAGAACTTGGTCATCTCCGACGCCGAGCGGGCCGAACCCTCGAACTGGTAGGCACCGTCGCGGAAGAACTCGGTGGCCGCCACGTCCAGCGCCAGCGCGACATCCCGGCCCAGCTTCAGGCCGGTCTTGCCGATCGCGACGCTGATCAGGTCCAGCGCCTCACGGGTACCGGCGACATCGGGGGCGAACCCGCCCTCGTCGCCCAGCCCGGTGGCCAGGCCCCGCTCCTTCAGCACCGCCTTGAGCGCGTGGTAGACCTCCGCGCCCCAGCGCAGCGATTCCTTGAAGGTGGGCGCGCCGATCGGGGCGACCATGAACTCCTGGACATCCACACCGGTATCGGCGTGCGCGCCACCGTTGAGGATGTTCATCATCGGCACCGGAAGCACGTGGGCGTTCGGGCCACCCAGGTACCGGAACAGTTCCAGGCCCGAGGACTCCGCCGCCGCCCGCGCCACCGCGAGCGAAACACCCAGCAGCGCGTTCGCGCCGAGCCGGGATTTGTCCGGGGTGCCGTCCAGGTCCAGCAGGGCCTGGTCGACGGTGCGCTGCTCGACCGCGTCGAGGCCGATCACGGCCGGCGCGATCTCGTCGAGGACACCCTCGACCGCCTTCTGCACCCCCTTGCCGTTGTAGCGCTCCCCGCCGTCGCGCAGTTCCACGGCCTCGTGCTCGCCGGTGGACGCCCCGGACGGTACCGCCGCGCGGGTCAGGGTGCCGTCGTCGAGGGCGATCTCGACCTCGACAGTGGGGTTACCCCGAGAATCCAGGATCTCGCGAGCTCCGACCTGTTCGATGATGGCCACGAAAACAACACTCCTTCGGCTGCTGGCACGGTAGTGATCAGGGAAGAGCCGTGCGGTTGCGAGCCTAATAGGCCCGGTCGCGGCCAGTCCATCCGCCGCCCCGACCGGCCCCGGCCCGACTTCCCGCACAGGTCACGCCCGGCGCCCCACGCTGTAGGCCGCCGCGCGGTCACGGACGAGCTCCATATAGCTCTGCGACCTGTTGTAGGTGAACAGCGCCCGGCTCCACCCCTCGGCGGTGCGCAGGTCCCCGCCGCTGACGCACAGATAGCGGGCGGCGGTCAGCGCGGCGTCATCGATACTGTGCGGATCCGCGACCCCGTCGCCGTTGGCGTCCACGCCCCATTTGCGCCAGGTCTCCGGAATGAACTGCATCGGCCCCACCGCCCGGTCGAATACCCGGTCGCCGTCGAGCCGGCCGCCGTCGGAATCGCGGATCTCGGCCACCCCCGGGGACCCGTCCAGCGGAATACCGATGATCGACGGCTGCACCAGCCCGTCATCGCGTACCTCGGCGCCCCGGTGCCGCCCGTGATCGCTTTCCACGCTCCCGATCCCGGCCAGCGTGGTCCAGCCGATCCCGCAGTCCGGCCGCGCGCGCCCCATCACCGCCGCCGCGTACCCGTACGCCTCCAGCGCGGTCACGGGCATTCTCAGCGCCCCGGCGTGATCGGCGGACCAGCCGTTCAACTGCACCGCGGTCCGGCCGGGGGCATCGATATCGATCACCGGCAGCGGCACCCCGGGGCCGGGCGGGATCCCCTCGGGAATGGGCACCAGATCCTCGCCACCCCCGCACCCGGCGAGAAGTAACACGACGAACGAAACGGCGCTGATGCCGTACCTGCGGAGACGCACACTCCCAATCATCCAGATGCTGCGCCCGGAACGCGGCTGCGGCGTCCGGTGCGGAGCACGCGGCGCCGTGATCCGTCCCCGTCCGGTCCTGGCCGCACCGGGTCGGCCGGGCTTTCCACACTGCACCCACCAGGGTCGACCGGCCCGCTCCGGACCATCCGTAGCCGGTCGGGAGGCCGCGTTGTGCAGTACGATTCCGCGGGATCGCAAATCGTTAGGGGGGCCGTATGCACCGATCGAAGAGTGTTGGGCTGCTTCGGATCGGGGGTGCGCTGGTCGCCGGGATCCTGATGGCCGCTGTCGCCGGGTGCGGCTCCGCGGTGGAAGGCCGTGCGGTTCGGGTGCCCACGGATACGTCCGGCTTGACCGTGGGCAACTACCCCACCGAGCCGATCGAATACGGAACCGCGGGCACCGAGAAGGCGGGCCGTATCCGGGAGGCCCACCGGCTCGGCGACTTCGTCGTCATACCTTTCGAGATCGATCCGGCCTTCTCACGCCATATCGGCCCCGTGGAACCGGTGGTACTCGACCGCAGGGATATGGAATCCCTCGTCGTCAACGACACATTCGACGAGGTGGCGAAGGATCTGGTCACGGGCTGGGTGCACAACTGGTCGACCGGTGACGGCGATACCCCGGAGACCCGGCAGATGGCCGTCGCGGTGCTGGTGTTTCCGGACGCGGAAACCGCGAAAACCGTTGCCGCCGGTCTGGAGCACGACGATTACACCTTCAACATCGACAACCGTCCCGCTCCGTTCGGTAGGTATCCCGAGACCAGAGCGCATTGGCGCCCCGGAACCGCCTCCCTGGGAAGCTGGACCAGTCACGACCGGTATGTCGTATTCGTCAAATACACCGACAACGCCAACCGCGCCGACCTCCCCACCATGGTGGGTAGCACCGAAGCATTACTGGACGCGCAACTCCCGCTCTTGGACGAGTTCCGCCCCACACCGCGCGATCAGCTGGCAAGTCTTCCTCTCGACCCCGACGGATTGCTGGCCCGCACCCATCCCAAATCCCAGGAGATCGCCGCCGCCACCGGACCGACGAGTGTTTTCAAGGGCCGGGGCGCCCTGCACGCCCTGAGTGGGATCAACAGCCTGGACTTTCTGGATGCGGGGCGTGTCACCGATATAGCTCTCGGCGAAGGAATCGTGATCCGTAGCGCGACCGCCGCGGGAGCACAGGTGCTCTGGGACCGATTTCGCCCCCGCGGAACCGATCCGGCTTCCGGTACGCCGATCGACACACCGCACGGCCTGGGCGAGAACGTAGCGTGCTCGGCCGTCGGCGCGGCGCCGGCGACGCCGACTCTGCTCTGCGCCTTCCAGGTCGACCGGTACTTCGCGCAGATCGATGGTCTGCAGATCCAAGACCTGCACCAGAAGACCTCGGCCCAGTACGCATTGCTGACGAGCGGTTAGAAGGTGCCGATGAACCGCGTGGATCCGGCCTGCCGATCCCTCACCGCCACTGCGGTCCGGACCGCTGTGGTGGCGATTCTCGTCGTGGTCACGGCCGTGGGATGCGGACGAACCGTGAGCGGGTACGCCGGGCCCGGAATGTCGCCCGTGGCCGTCGATACGCTCGATCACGGGCTGTTCCCGACCGAGCCGACGGAGTTCGCTCCGGACGTGGACACCTCCATCGATGTCTACTCTTTCGAAGCCCGGCGGATGTTCGAGTTTCTGGTCTCCCCGCATCAGGTCGATTCCGAACTGCGATTCCTGGACAATTCCGAACTCGTGGTGGACGAGGGCCCGGCCTTCGGTTCGCTGCTCCCGGCGGAATTCGAATCCCCGTCGACGCAGAACTTCCTCGTTTCGGGCGCTATCACCTCGCGCGGCAACAACTCTCCTCGACGCGAGAAACATATGGTGATCGGGTTGCTCCGCTTCGGTAGCGAGAGTCTGGCTCGTACCGCGGCAACCGAGTTCGACCGAATACTCGACGGACAGTTCCCCGGGCGCGAGCGCCTGGCCATCTCGGGCCATCCGGGAGCATCGGCGTCGCTGTCGCCGGCCCGCGATCGAGCCCACTTGCTGGATGTGGCCGGGGCCTACGTCGTGTTCGGGTCGATAACCGCGCCGCCCGACCAGGCCGACCGGGTGTCCGAGGACCTCCGGAAACTGCTCGATCTGCAGCTCGCGGCACTGCGCGATCTGGTTCCCACACCACCCGACGATATGCTCGACCTCCCCCGGGACCGGGACGGCATCATGCGAATGACTTTGCCGGACGAATCGATGATTTCGATGGCCCTGTCCGATATCGGAGCCTATCCGGCGCGAGCACATCGGCATTTCGAGGGTGACGCCGGAACCATCCCGGATTACGACCCCTACGACGTGGATTTCGTCGGAAGAAACGGATCTACGGTGTACCGGACAGGTGGACCGGCTCAGGCATTCGCGCTCCAGACGGTACTCACCCGCCCGGGTGACTACGACGAGGAGATACCGGGCCCGCCGGGGTTGCCCGACGCTCGATGCCTCGTACGAGAAACCACCAGCCTGCTGGTCGACACGCATATCTGCGTCCTGGTCCAGGACCGATACGTCGCGATGGTGGGCGGCACCGGTATCGGCACGATCGCGGATCCGGAGTTGTTCCAGAAGATGGCCGCCCAATACTTGCTCCTGGTGAACAGCGCATGAGCCGCGAAACGCAGTGTGTGATGCCCGCGGGCCCGCTCGCGGCCGAGATGGTACCCGGCAGTCCCGTCCGAACCGCCCCAGAGAACGAAAAGCAGTACGTAGGAGGAAGCGATGGTATTGCCGCCCGGCGCCGTTGTCGGCGGGTACCGAATCGAGCGGATGCTCGGAAGCGGCGGTATGGGCTCGGTATACCTTGCGCAGCACCCCAGCCTCCCCCGCCGGGACGCCATCAAGATCCTCAGTGAGCAACTGTCCAGCGATCCGGAGTTCCGAGCCCGGTTCGAACGGGAAGGCAGTCTCGCGGCCGGCCTCGACCACCCGAATATCGTCTCCGTGTACAACCGCGGCGAGGAGAACGGCCGGCTCTGGATCGCCATGCAGTATGTGCCGGGCACAGACGCCTCCGAAGAGATCCAGGACAGGCCGGCGCCGATGAGTGTCCAGCGTGCGCTGCACGTTGTCTCGGAAGTCGGGAAGGGACTCGACTACGCGCACCGGCGGCGGCTGCTACACCGTGACATCAAACCGGCGAACTTCCTGCTCTCGAATTCACCCGATGACGAAATCGAACGAGTCCTGCTCACCGACTTCGGCGTGGCGAAATCCGTCGAGGACGCACAGGATTTGACGGGCACCGGGAAATTGATGGCCACGGTGGCCTACGCGTCACCCGAGCAACTTCTCGGACAGCCGCTGGACCATCGGTCCGATATCTACAGCCTCGGCTGCTCGATGTTCCGGCTGCTCACCGGCCAGAACCCGTACCCCTCCACCGTGCCCGCGGTGGTGATGATGGGACATCTGAACGAGCCGCCACCGAGTATCTCGGGTATCCGGCGCGATCTTCCGCCAGAACTCGACGGCGTCTTCGCCAAAGTTCTGGCGAAAAGCCCGCACGAGCGATACAACTCATGCCGCGAGTTCGTCGCCGAGGCCGAGGCCGCGATCGCCGGGCGATCCCGGATTCCCGCTCCCGGCGGCTATCCGACCCCGCGCACGATATTCCCGGCGGCCCCGGCGGCGCATGACGGCACCGCTTCGAGATTCTCCGCGGCGACACTCCAAGACCAGCAATTCGTCATCACCCAGCCGCGCGCCGATACCGGGGCAGCCGGGCCCGGCAGGAAACGCCGATCGCGGTTACTCGTCTACGCGGCGCTGGCTGTTGCCGCCGTACTCGGCCTCACCGCCGCCGTCTGGACTTTCGCCGACACCGGGACCGGTTCGGCGGACGGCACCGACCTCGCTCAGGTCCGCGCGGCGCACCCCGAATTCGCCGGTAAGACCGTGGCGGCGTTCAACTATGGCAATTCACTCTTCTCGGTGGAGTTGGACGGCTCGCCCCAGGCGAATTTCCTCCGCGATATCGGTTTTCGATACAGCGACGAATACGTCCCGGAAGACCGGAACGAATCGTCGCCCCGTGAGCTGTCTCCGACCAGTTTCGACCTGCACGGACAGTACGACGTCCTACTGGTGATGCGGTCGGACAGCAGCGCCGGAAACGGCGGCCTCGGTGGACTACCGCGAACCTTCCTGAGTACGGCGGCCACCATTGTGGTCATCGACGATATCTCGACCGTTCAAGCGTTCCAGGTCTGGACAGATCAATCACCGAAAACGCTGGTGGACAACCTGATACCGGCCATCGCGAAGGTTGTGCAGTGACGATCCCGTTCGAGCGGAACCGCGCGGGCAGAACCCTCGCTACCGGTGCGTGCAGCGTTGTCATGGCCCTGCTGGTGGCGGGTTGCGGCGGGGGAGGCTCCCCGGCCACACCGCAGGTCGACGCTTCGGCTCTGCAGCCGGGCAACTACCCGACCATCCCGCGAACCGACGAGCAACTGCGCACCCCCGCGAATACGGAACTGCTCGAACCGCTGCGAATGGCGGAGGCCGTGCCGCGGATCGCGGAGATCGATCCGAAGCTGGCCTACGTTCATGTTTCGACCGCCGGAAAGTTTTTCACGGCACAGCATCCGCCCACCAAATACGACGAGGGCATCGGGCTGGAGAATTTTTCCGCGGCGATTCCCGGTCTGATCGCGGCATGGGGAGGTAACGGACAACGGCGCGAAGACACGGTTCTCGGGCGGAATGCCTCCATCACCCTGATGAGATTCTCCGATCCGGCCGCCGCGGCGCACGCGGCGGCAGTTCTGGCGGACGCTCGCCGCGACAGTGTGAAGAACTCGATCGAAATTCCTGGCCATCCGCTGAGCCACGGGCGTATCACTCGATACGACGCTGTCGCGGCGTGGGTACCGCATGCCGAGTTCATGATCTACACCTATGTCGGAGCCGGTGTGGACATTCCACCCGATCCCAATCCATTGGCCACGCTGACCGCCCGGTTGCTGGATGCCCAGATCGAGAAACTTCGGAACTTCCGGCCCACCCCGGTCAGCGAGCTCGAGCGGCTGCCACTTGATCGCGACGGCCTGATGGCGGTAACCCTGCCGCCCGATGAAGGCGTCGGAGAGATGGTGCTGCCTCCGGAAGTCGCCCTGCAGCTGGCGCCTCGGCCCGGGCTCACACAGCGAGCCTTCGACGATGCCCGTGTCGATCTCGTGATGCGCGGCGCATCATCCATCTATCGCGCCGCCGACGCGCCCGCCGCGAAACGACTGCAGGCCTTCTTCGTATCTCAGCGCGACAGTTCGTATCAGGCTGTCGATCCGCCGCCCGGACTCCCGTCCGCGAGCTGTGCGGAAGAAACCGAGACGATCAAACGAATCGAATGCGCCTTCACGCACGGTCGCCACACCGTAGTGGTAGAAGCGGGCCAACTCCAGGATGTGCATCAAAAGGCGGCGGCTCAGTACCTGCTGTTGGATCACGCCGAGTGAATCCAGCCGACAAGAAAATATGTCCCGGGCAATATTGCCCGGGACATATTCTCGAACCGTAGCGACTACGAAATCGGCCGGTTCAGAGCCAACGGGATGCGTTCTGCCTATCCGTCGAAGTCATGTTGATCGCACCGTCCTCGACGACCTTGGCAATGCGCTCCATGATGTCCATCAGCTGGTTGTGGGCGTCATCCCATCGCGCCTGCTTGGCCCGATACGCGTCCTTGGCCTCGCTGGTCTCCCAGGCAGCAGCCAGCTGGTTCACGTAGTTGCCCAGCTCGGTATGGGTCTCGGACAGCCGCCCCTTCGATGTCCGAATATCGCCGGCCATGGCCATGAGCTGGCCCTCTGAATACTGCAAAGACATGTCGTACTCCTATGAGCTCAGGTTGCTGGTGAGATCTAGATGTTCAGGCTGGAGCCCAGCTCGGACGACAGCCCGGAGTTGTGGAACGCCTCCTGGTTCGCCTGCTCCGCCTGGTCGTAGCCCTTGCCGTTTTCGCGGATCAGCACAGCGATCTCGGCCAGCACGTCATGGAGCTTCTTCGACTGGGAGTCGTAGTCGGCCATGACCTTGACGAAGGTAGCGGCGGCGCCGCCCTTCCAGTTCCCCTCGGAACCCGCCACGATATTGCGAACATTTCCGATTTCGCTCTGCAGCTGCGAGTTCACAGTCTCGACGTGTTTGGCCGCGACCTCCATAGCCGCGAGGTCGGTAGTGACGTTGCCCGCCATGGGTCCTCCTTTTCGAGAGTTCGGATCCGGACCCCTGCGCCCGCAAATGGTCCGAACTTGTCTTCATGGTGATTGGACGCGATACCCGCCCAGTCGGTTCCAACGAATTTCAGAAGCCCCCCGGCCGGCGTCACGGAGTGACCTCCAGCGAGGCGGCGAGGTCTTCACAGATAGGTGTGATCGAGTCCTGCCCCCCTGTCCGATATTGGCATCCGATACTGATCTGGATGCTGTGCTCGACGATAACATGCCAGTCAACGGTGGATCCGTCGTCCGGATGCTCGGTATAGGCCAGTCCTCGACGCCCCGCGAAGACCACATCGCGCCGGATGGCGGACACCGAACCCGCTGGGCGCGAGGCCATCTGTGCCTCCAGCGCGGCTGCGACGGCGTCGTAGCCCGCGTCCGCGGCGACCCGCTGCTGGGTCACCGTGATCCGGGCCCGTGGACCGGCGCCGGGGACCAGCTCGAGACGCTGGGAGGAGTCGGCCGCGGGGCCCCGGACCAGCCAGCCGTCCGGGACGGTGAACCGGATCGCCCCGACCGTGCGCGGTCCCGCGTCCGGGCCCGGCCCGGCATCGGGAGCCGGACCGGCACTGGGAGCCGGACCAGCGCCGGGGCCCGGGCCGGTGTCGGGACCCGGGCCGGTGTCGGCGTACGGACCGGCGTCGGCGTCCGATTCGGCATCGGCCGGGTTCACGACGGTGGTCGTCGCGGTGGACGCGACGGCTTCGCTTTGGCCGCCGGTGGCTCGGACCAATGCGACGGCACCGGCGGTCAGAACCGCCACGGCGAGAACCGCTGCCACGCCCAGGTACAGCGGCGTCTTGGAACGGGGTGGGCGGGTGGCGGCGGCCCGCTCTCGGAGCGGCTGCAGCCATTCGGCATCGGGCCGGGCGGGCGGCAGCCCGGGATTGTGGTCCACGGGCACCGTCTGCCGGGCCCGCACCAGATCCGCCCCGCCGACGACCAGCAGTTCGGCATTGTGGCACGGATCGGCGACCACGGTCGCGACGAGATTCAGGAAGTCGGCGTCG
>NZ_JBSFRU010000218.1:0-11252 GCF_053589395.1 Nocardia sp. NPDC003345 | reverse complement strand
CCGCGACCAATTCGGGTTCGGGGCTGTGGGTCTGCAGCCTGGCCAGCTGCTGCGAGGTGCGCCGGTACAGCAGCACCAGCTCGTCGGCTTCGGCGCCGGTGAGTTTGCGCTGCCGCGTCAGGGCGTCCAGCCTCGTCCAGGCCCCCCGGTTCCGGGCGCTGTAGGCGTCCACATCCATCAGGTTTCCCTCCCACTGCGCGGCCGCCCGGCGCTGTAGTGCCCGGCCGGCCCGGCGGGCGGATTCCGCCGGTGCTCCGCGTCCTACGGTTCCCGACGCCGCCGTGCGCAGCGGGCCGTCGTGGAAGAATGCTATGCGATATGGCTGAATTCACGACGGGGGAAGCGGTGGCGCTGGAGCTGCCGGTCGCCCGTATCCCGACCCGCGCCGCGGCGTTCGCGCTCGATCTGATCCTGCAGTTGGCGCTCGGGATGGTGTTACTGACCATCGTGATGCTGGTCGTGCGCGGCGACGACAGCGATCCCTGGTTCACCACGCTGTCACTGGTCGCGCTGGTGGCCGTCGTGGTCGGTTATCCGGTCGTCTGGGAGACGCTGCTGCGCGGTGCCACGCCCGGAAAACTCGCTTTCGGACTGCGGGTCGTGCGCGCCGACGGCGGGCCCGTGGATTTCCGCCACGCGCTGACCCGCGGCCTCACCGGCGCCATCGTGGATTTCTGGATGCTCGGCCTGTTCGGTGTGATCGCGGTCGTGAGTTCGCTGTGCTCCGCGGACGCGCGGCGGATCGGCGATGTGCTGGCCGGGACGGTGGTCGTACATATCCGGCAGCCGCTGTCGGTGCCCGCCCTGGCGGTACCGCCGGCCTGGCTCACCGGTTGGTCCGCCGAACTCGATACCGCCGCGCTGCCGGAGGATCTGGCGCTGGCGATCCGCCGGTACCTGACCCGGATCAATTCGCTCACTCCCGCCGCCGCGCACGAGCTGGGGCAGGCGCTTGTCACCGCGGTCTGCGACCGGTTGCGCACCACCGCGCCCGCGGGCTACCCGCCGGTCCAGATCCTGGGCAGCGTGATCGCCGAACGCCAGCGTCGCGCCCTGCCCGCCCGGGTGGCGCCGGGCTTCGGGCCGCTGCTACCGCTACCGCCCCTGCCGGGGCAGTGACCTCACAACGCGCCGGACTGTTTGAGTTCCAGGTATTCGTCGGCCAAGGCCTCGGGTAGATCCGCGGCGGCCGCCGCCACTACCGCGATACCACCGCGCCGCAGTGTTTCCTGCAGGACCGCGTGCTCGGCGATCCGGGATTCGGCGGCAGCCGCCCGGTAGAGCGCGCGGAGGTCGCCGCGGTCGGCCGCCGCGGCGGCGATATCCGGATCGGTGACCGAGACGATGAGCACCCGGTGGCGCCGGGCGAGTACCGGCAGTACGGGTAGCAGGTTCTCGGTCACGGCGGCGCCGTCGAGACCGGTGAACCAGACGATCAGGCTGCGCCGCCGGACCCGTTGGACCACCGCGCGCACCAGACCCTCGGTATCGGTGTCCACCAGCGCCGGCGTGACCCCGGCCAGCGCGTGCATCAGCTTGGGCGGCAGGCCCTTCCCGGTACCCTGCCGTACTTCGGCCCGGACCCGGCGGTCGTAGGCGAGCAGGCCGACGGTGTCACCGCCGGCCGCGGCCAGACTGCCCAGTAGTAGCGCGGCCTCGATCGCGCTGTCCAGCCGCGTGCCGTCGCCGATCCGCGCCGCGGCGATCCGCCCGGTGTCCAGCAGCATCAGCACATGCCGGTTCCGCTCGGGTCGCCAGGTGCGCACCAGCACGTCGGCGGCTCGGGCGGTGGCCCGCCAGTCGATCGCGCGGACGTCGTCGCCGGGGACGTATTCGCGGAAGGAGTCGAATTCGGTGCCCGCGCCACGCTGATCGGCGCGGTTACGGCCCTCCAGATGCTGCAGCCGCTTCACCTTGGAGGAGAGCAGGCGCTCGCTCCGGAACGGCGGCAACGCCCGGACCCGCGCCGGGACCGCCCGGCGGAACTGGTGACCCGCCAGCCCCATCGGCCCGAACAGGCGCACGGTGACCGGACCGGCGGCGCGGTCTCCCCGGCGGGTGGGCGTCACCGTGGTGCGCAACCGGACCAGGTTGCCGGGGGCCAGCGCGATGCGGTGTTCGCGGCCGGTGGCCCCGGCCCCGGCGGGCCAGTCGTCCCAGACGAATCCCCGGAGCGGGCGGGAGCCGGTATTGGTGACCGCGAGTTCGACATCGGTGTGACCGCCCAGGCGCAGAACCGTCGACTCCGCGCGGTGCAGCGTCACCTCCGAACCGGCCGGGGTGAGCAGCCGGTCGGCGGCTGCCAGCGCGACGACCAGAATCGTGGCCGCCGATACCCCGAACCAGGACGGAACCGCCACCGTGACCGCCACCGCGACCACGACCGCGACCAGGACCAGGCGCCCGGTGACGACCACGGCTACACCGGGACCGGGATCGACAGCAGCAGCGACGCCATGACCTGCTCGCCGGTGACCCCGTCGAGTTCGGCCTCCGGGCGCAACTGCAGCCGGTGCCGCAGCACGGCCACGGCCACCGTCTTCACATCGTCGGGCGTGACGAAACCGCGTCCGTTGAGCCAGGCCAGCGCGCGGGCCGCGGCCATCAGTGCGGTGGCACCCCGGGTGGACGCCCCGTGCTGGACCGCGGCCGCGGCGCGGGTGGCCCGGCACAGGTCGACGATGTAGGCGAGTACTTCCGGCCGCACGGTGATTTCGGCGATCGCGGCGCGGGCCGCGGCGATATGGGCCGGACCGGCCACCGGCCGCAAACCGGCACCGGTGAGATCACGGGGATCGAAACCGGACGCGTGCCGCTGCAGAACACGGAATTCGTCGTCACGGTCGGGCAGGTGGATATCGACCTTGAACAGGAACCGGTCCAGCTGCGCCTCCGGCAGCGGGTAGGTGCCCTCCTGTTCGATGGGGTTCTGGGTGGCGACCACCACGAACGGATCGGGGAGCGGCCGGGCCCGGCCGTCCACCGAGACCTGGCGTTCCTCCATCGACTCCAGCAGCGCGGACTGGGTTTTCGGCGGGGTGCGGTTGATCTCGTCGGCGAGCAGCAGATTGGTGAAGACGGGGCCGTCGCGGAAGGTGAACTCGGCCGAGTGCGGATCGTAGATCTGCGATCCGGTGACATCGGCGGGCATCAGGTCGGGTGTGAACTGCACCCGGCTGTGCTCCAGGTCCAGGGCCGTGGCGAGGGCGCGGACCAGCAGGGTCTTGGCCACACCGGGTACACCCTCCAACAGCACGTGGCCGCGGCACAGCAGCGCGAGCACGAGGTACATCACCGCGCTGTCATTGCCCACCACCGCCTTACCGATCTCGGCGCGTAACGCGGCGAAGGCCGCGGCGGCCTCGGCCGCGGTGGGCCCGGACGTCGCGCCGGGGCCTGCCTTTCCGGTGTCAATGCTGGTCATCCGACCTCCGCTTCGATCCATTCGAGTTGCGCGGCAACTATTTCCAGGGTGGCCCCATCCGGTACCGGGCCGTAGAGCGCCGAGCCGACGGTGCCCGGATCGGCGCCGATCCGCGCCGCGACCGCGGACACCAATGCCTCGGGGGTGATTCCGGCCGCCACGCCGAGGGCGTGGCGCGATCGCCGGATAGTGGCGGCGCGCAGGACATCCGCGATATGCGCGTGGTCCCCGGAGCGGCGGTAGAGCCCCGCCTGCCCGACCAGTAGTTCACCCGCTGACACTTCCACCGGCCGTGGCTCGCCGACCACCGCGCCGCGGCGCCGGGCCCGCCACCAGACGAGCAGTACGCCGGCGATCAGGAACTGCAGGCCACCGAAGGCCAGCCAGGCCGGAGTCCGCGCGAAGAGGGAATCGTCACCGGTCGGCCGGGGGAGGTCGGGGTCGTAGTCGCTGTCGGGCGGATCCACCGGCGGCGGATCCAGCGGTGGCGCGTCCGGAGCCCGGGGCGCACTGGGACCGGAGCAGCCCTGCAGCACGGCGTACAGGACAAGGGCCAGCAGGGTGAATGCGGCGACGGCGCCCCAGAACCGGGGATCGCGGAGTACCGGTGGCCACGACCACGAACCCGTCCGTGCTCGGGAGCGGCGGGCGCCGGATTCGACCTCGACCGGTTCCGCGGCGGGCGGCGGCGCGGTCGCCGAGAACCGGTCGGCTCGGGTCAGCCGCAGGTACTCGTCCTCGCCGGCCCGCCGGCCGCCGTAGACGACCTCGTCGAAGGCGTCGGCGGCGGGCGGTATCTCGGCCGAGACATCCGGTGGCAGCAGCGCCGCGGTCTCGTGCGCGGTTTCGCGCGCCGTCCGGGAGCGGCGGACATCGAGTACCGCGCGCTGTTCGAGTCCGCGCAGTACCGCCCGGAACCGTTCTCGCAGCGCGGTATCGAAATCGCCGTGGGCGGCGGCCCGTTCGGCCGCCGCGTGATGGACGGCGGCCGCGTCGAGCGCGGGGCGGTCCGGGACGGGCGGTTGTGGAGTGGTCACCGGGGGCCTCCGGCGGGAACGCGGATATCGAAACCCTCCCGGCGGCAGCGCAGGTCGAGATAGCCGACGACCCGGGACGCCGCCTCCACCACTTCCGCGAACGCCACGAACAGCAGCGCGCCACCGGTGACCAGGATGAGGAAGGGCCAGCGGTGGGTACCGGAGATATCGCCGACGAAGAGCAACAGCCCCAGTAGCGGGGCGATGAGTGCGGCGAACAGCAGGCGCTGGCAGATCCACGCGCCGGCCCGGCGGCCGCGTAGCGGACGAGACAGCATCGCCGAGCGTTTCAGCGCCGCCCCGGCGGTCGCCCGTTCGGCGAACAGCACCGGTTCGACCGCCAGATGGGTCGCGCGTAGCCAGGACAGCCAGAGCATCAGCAACGGATAGGTCAGCAGGAACCAGAGCAGACCGCTCACGAAGCCGAAGAGGAAGAACAGGGCGCTGGGGGCGAGAACGGCGATTCCGATGACGCTGAACACCGTTTGGGTCAGCAGCAGCGGCCCCAGGCGGGCGGCGGTGCGGCGCACGGACTCCCGGAAACCGATCGGGGTGCCGACCACGCGCGCCAGACCGATATTGATCGTGACACCCCGTAGCGCGAGCCGCAGCGGCCAGGCGCAGCCCAGGGTGGCGAACAGCGCCGCCAGCGCGGTCGCCTCATCCGATCCGCCGGTGAGATGGGAGATCAGGCCGATGAACCCGGCGACCACCAGTTCACCGGCCACCAGCAGGAGGGCGGCGCCCGCGGCCGGTGTCCGGATATCGGCCTGTAGCAGCGCGAACGGCAGGTCGAGTAATTCCCGGAAACTCAGTGGGCGGATCGGGACCGTCGCATCCTGGGCTCGGCTCTCCGGATCCACTCCCGCCCCGACGGCACCGGCCGGATCAGCGGCAGGCTGCACGCGGCCGAGTCTAACGGGTGCGCCGGTACGTGGCTGCCGGACGAACCGGCGGTGCCTACCGGTCCGCGGGCGGGAGTTCGCGGGGGTGCGCCTGCGGCAGTGGGTTGCGGCCGGGTTCCAGCCGGGTGGTGGCGGAGACGATGGCGTCGGACTCCAGCGTGAAATCGGCGTCGATCACGTCGTCGTCATGGCGGGGCGCCGGAGGTGACGCGGACCGGTCGGGCTCCCGGTCGCCGCCGGGGCCCTCGACACTGATCTTCCGCGTCCGGCGCAGGGTGAAGGTGATCTCCTCGGCCTCGGTCAGCACTTGGCGCGCGGTGCGCAGCGGCCGGCCCGCGGTATCGAGCGCGTTGTCGATGGCGGTACCGACGAAGGACGGGACCAGCGGCCGGATCATGCGGGCGGCGGTATCGCTGAACGGGAGGGCTCCGATGAAGGGCAACTCCAGGCCTGCCGGGCGTTTGTGCGCGGCCGTCGTGGCCGGCACGTCGGCGTGGTCCACCCGTTCGAGTTCGCGGCCCCCGGCGGGCAGGGCGCGGGGCCCGGGTTCCGCGGCGCCGGTGACCCCCTCCCGTTCGGTGACCCCGATCTCCAGCCCGCCCAGCGCCGCGATCACCCGGGTGCGCTGCCGCTCCCGGTCGATCGTGGTGTCCGCCTCGGCGGCCAGCCGGGCCGAGGTGAGCCGCTGTTCGGCCCGCACCGCCGCGGTCTCGGCCCGGACCCGGGCCTCCTGCTCGGCGACGGCGGCGTCGGCGGCGCGATCGGCGCGATCGCGCACCGCCTCGGCCGCGCGGCGGCGTTCCTGGGTGGTCTCCCCGCGCCACCAGCGCAGGATCAGGGGCAGCAGAGCCAGCAGCGCGAAGAACAACCAGGTGAGTGCCCGGATCACGAACGCGCCCGTATGCGCGGTGGTGTGGTCGTGCGCTGCCGACCAGCGGGCGCCGAAGCCGCGGTCGTCCCGGCCGGCCGCCGTCGCGCGGGCTTCGCGCAGGGCCGCCCGGGCATCGGTGACCCGCTGGTCGAGGGGCGCCACTCGATTCTGCGCGGCGGTGAGCGCGGCCCGGGCGTCATCGAGCATGTCGTTGGCGGTTCCGGCCTCCGGACCGCGCCCGGGGACACCGGTGATCTTGGTCTGGGGGCATTCGGGGGTCGGATTGAATTCACACCGTGCGATGGTCAGCGCGGTGTCGATATCGGTGCCGGCCCGGGCGATGGTGCCATCCAGGGCCGTGCGTTCGGCGATCGCGTTGTCGAGGTCGTCCTGGGCGGTCCGCACGGCGGGGGCCGCGGTGGCGTCGGCCGCGGCTCGCTCGTCC
The DNA here is from genome assembly GCF_053589395.1 of Nocardia sp. NPDC003345. Classification (NCBI taxonomy): domain Bacteria; kingdom Bacillati; phylum Actinomycetota; class Actinomycetes; order Mycobacteriales; family Nocardiaceae; genus Nocardia; species Nocardia sp. NPDC003345. Next base: position 4,570 of record NZ_JBSFRU010000218.1, on the reverse strand, counting down.
AGGACCCGGTCGACCGAGCCCGCGAACAGTACGGTGGTCGCGAGTTCGGCCACCAGTAGTCCCGCGGCCAGCGCCACGCCGACCCGCAGCAGTACGGCCGGGGTATTCGGCGCACCGGCCTTACGGTCGGGCCGGGCCGTCGGTTCGGCACCGGCCAGCGCACGGCCGACCAGGCCCGCGAGTACGCCCGCGACCAGTGCGGTGAGGACGACGGCCGGGGCCGGCCAGTCGCCCGAGGCCAGCGCGGTCGCGGTGATACCACCGGTGACCAGGGCGAAAAGGGCTACGGCCACACCCGTGAGGGTGTAACCGGTCCGTTCGTATCCGTCGGCGGCCTCGGCGGGCTGCCCGCCGCCGAGCCAGATGAACACGCCGGTGACGCTCATGGGACCCATATCCTCGCAGCTCTCATCGGCACTCCTTTGGAGCAGGTTCGTGCGGTCCGCGGAGGCCGCAGCGAAGGCGGAGGTATCGCATCATCGATTCGTTGTCTCAGCGTGACAGGCGGCACGCCGGTCGATCGAGCCCTCGCACACCTGTGTGGGCATCTTCACAGGGCCGCGCGGAAGTGTCGCGTCGCGCCCGGCCGTCCTGGCATGGGCGGATGCGCCGCCGAGGTCGAATCCCGTGCTGCCACAACGGGACCGATTCGTAAATAGATGCGGACAATGTGTTCTAAACCACTGAAATAGGTGTTTGCCCATTGTGTGCTGGAGTTCCGGAAAGGCAAAACAGTCCGGACGGTCGGATCATGTTCGGCGCTTGTCACGCCGCTGTCACGAACATCTCATCGGGCCCGGTCGCAGTTAGCCATGGGTGCATGGGTTTGCCCGTCGGCATCCGCGGGAATTCAACTCCGATGCAGGTGAGCGCATGTTCGGTGGATCCGGGACGGTTCGGCGAATCCGGCCGGATCGGTGGATCGCCGCTGTTCGGAGGGCTGCTCCGGGATCGATTCACCTCCGAATGCTGCTTTACACTAGAAAACGCGCATATGTGGAGGAACGAATGAAGAAGCCCAGCTAGACCGATTATTAGGGCAACCTTGGTTGGTTGGGCCCCGGGCCTGGCTTATCGTTTGCTCTTACGCCGCACACACCGAGTCCGGCCGAGAAAACGTACGGGCACCCCACCGATACCGGCCAGCCTAGCGGGCAAAACCCCGCCTCTCAGTTCCGAACGCGTAAGCGTTTCGTTACCGGCGGGCACCAGCGCACCGGCGCGGGTGCGACAACTTCAGACGTGACTGCACGCCGAACACCATCAGCGCGGCTGGTGTCGGCGAACGTACGGACGCAGTCCTAGCAAGGGGCGTTCGACAGTACCGGCGTTCGACTACGGGCGTCCTCTCGAGGCCGCACCACGTCGAGGTCGACTTTTTTCGAAGGCAGAGGCATGACGCAACTACCTGGCCACAGGTCCCCCGGACCCATCGGGCTCTACGACCCGGCGAACGAACACGACGCCTGCGGCGTCGCGTTCGTCGGTGATATGCACGGCCGCCGCAGCCGTGACATCGTCGACAAGGCCATCACGGCCCTGTTGAATCTGGAGCACCGCGGCGCCGCGGGCGCCGAGCCGAACTCCGGCGACGGCGCGGGCATCCTGATCCAGGTCCCCGACCGCTTCTTCCGCGCAGTGGTCGACTTCGAGCTGCCCGCCGAGGGGTCCTACGCCACCGGTATCGCCTTCCTCCCCCAGGCGCGGCGCGAGGCCGCCCGGGCTTGTTACGGCGTCGAGAAGATCGTCAAGGAAGAGGGCCTGACGGTACTGGGCTGGCGCGAGGTACCCATCGACGAATCGTCGCTCGGCGCGCTCTCGCGCGACGCCATGCCGCTGTTCCGGCAGGTTTTCATCGGTTCCCCGGCCGGCGCCGACGAGCAGCTCTCCGGGATGGACCTGGAACGCCGCGCGTATGTGGTCCGTAAACGGGTCGAGCACGAACTCGGCCGGGCCGGCGCCGGTGAGGGCGCGGTCGGCCGGGAGTCGGTCTACTTCTCGAGCCTGTCCGGCCAGACCTTCGTCTACAAGGGCATGTTCACCACGCCGCAGCTGCGTGCCTTCTACCTGGATCTGCAGGACGACCGGGTGGAGAGCGCCCTCGGCATCGTGCACTCCCGGTTCTCCACCAACACCTTCCCGTCCTGGCCGCTGGCCCATCCGTTCCGCCGGGTCGCGCACAACGGCGAGATCAACACGGTCGCCGGTAACGAGAACTGGATGCGGGCCCGCGAGGCGCTGCTGCGTTCGGATGTCTTCGGCAAGGATTCCGCCGGCAAGAACCGCCTGGAGAAGATCTTCCCGGTCTGCACCCCCGGTGCCAGCGATACCGCCCGTTTCGACGAGGTGCTGGAACTGCTGCACCTGGGCGGGCGCAGCCTGCCGCACGCGGTGCTCATGATGATTCCCGAGGCGTGGGAACGCAACGAGAACATGGACCCGCAGCGCCGCGCGTTCTACGAGTACCACTCGATGCTGATGGAGCCGTGGGACGGCCCGGCGTCGGTGTGCTTCACCGACGGCACCGTGATCGGCGCCGTGCTGGACCGCAACGGTCTGCGCCCGAGCCGGATCTGGGTCACCGACGACGGTCTGGTCGTCATGGCCTCCGAGGTCGGTGTGCTGGATATCGACCAGTCGAAGGTCGTCCGCAAGATCCGGCTGCAGCCGGGCCGGATGTTCCTGGTGGATACCGCGCAGGGCCGGATCGTCGGCGACGAGGAGATCAAATCCCAGCTCGCCGCCGAGCACCCGTACCGCGAATGGCTCGATGCCGGGATCAAGCATCTGTCCGACCTGCCCGACCGCCCGCATGTGCATATGTCGCACGACCGGGTGCTCATCCGGCAGCAGATCTTCGGGTACACCCTCGAGGAACTGAACCTGCTGATCTCGCCGATGGCCAAGACCGGTGCCGAGGCGCTGGGCTCGATGGGTACCGATACCCCGATCGCCGTGCTCTCCGCGCGGCCGCGGCTGCTGTTCGATTACTTCTCCCAGCAGTTCGCCCAGGTCACCAACCCGCCGCTGGACGCGATCCGCGAAGAGGTCGTCACCAGCCTGCGCCGGCAGATCGGCCCGGAGTCCGATCTGCTGCACCCCACGCCGGAATCGTGCAAGCAGATCGTCATCCAGCAGCCGATCATCGACAACGACGAGCTGGCGAAGCTGGTCCATATCAACGACGACGGCAGCCAGCCCGGTCTGCGCTCGGTGGTCGTCCGCGGCCTCTACGACGTCAAGGCCGGCGGCGAAGGGCTGCGTCAGGCGCTGAACGCGATCAACACGCAGGTCTCGGCCGCCATCGACGGCGGTGCGCGGATCATCGTGCTGTCCGACCGCGAATCCAACGAGAAGCTCGCGCCGATCCCGTCGCTGCTGCTCACCGCTTCGGTGCACCACCACCTGGTCCGGGAACGCACCCGCACCATGGTCGGTTTGGTGGTCGAGGCCGGTGACGCACGCGAGGTGCACCATATGGCGACCCTCGTCGGTTTCGGCGCCGCCGCGATCAACCCGTACATGGCGTTCGAGTCGATCGAGGACATGCTCGATCGCGACGCGCTGTCGGTGCCCGGCACCGAGGGCGATACGGCGGCCGCCTACCGCAAGGCCGTCGCCAACTACAACAAGGCCGCCAGCAAGGGCGTGCTCAAGGTGATGTCCAAGATGGGCATCTCCACCGTCGCCTCCTACAACGGCGCGCAGCTGTTCCAGGTGATCGGCCTGTCGCAGGAACTCGTGGACGAATACTTCACCGGGCTGCGGTCGCATCTGGGCGGTATCGGTCTCGACGAGATCGCCGACGATGTCGCGAAGCGGCACGCCGTGGCCTTCCTGGAGAACCGCAACGAGCGCGCGCACCGCGAACTCGAGGTGGGCGGCGAGTACCAGTGGCGCCGCGAGGGCGAATACCACCTGTTCAACCCGGACACGGTCTTCAAACTGCAGCATGCCACCCGCAGCGGGCAGTACTCGATCTTCAAGGAGTACACCAAGCTCGTCGACGACCAGTCCGAGCGGCTGGCCTCGTTGCGCGGCCTGATCAAGTTCAAGAAGGGCGCGCGCTCCCCGATCCCGATCGAGGAAGTCGAGCCCGCGAGCGAGATAGTCAAACGCTTCTCCACCGGTGCGATGAGCTACGGCTCGATCTCGGCGGAGGCGCACGAGACCCTCGCCATCGCCATGAACCGCCTGGGTGGCCGCTCCAACTCCGGTGAGGGCGGCGAATCGCCGGCCCGCTTCGAGCCGGAGGACAACGGCGACTGGCGGCGTAGCGCGATCAAGCAGGTGGCCTCCGGCCGCTTCGGCGTCACCGCGCACTACCTGACCAACTGCACCGATATCCAGATCAAGATGGCCCAGGGCGCCAAGCCGGGCGAGGGCGGCCAGTTGCCCGCGCACAAGGTGTACCCGTGGGTCGCCGAGGTGCGGCATTCGACGCCGGGCGTGGGCCTGATCTCGCCGCCGCCGCACACCAATGTCGCGTCCGGCCAGTCGAGCGGTTCGGACAATGTCGTCGACACCACGATCGCCGGCAGGTTCCGCATCCGGGTGACCCAGGGGTCAC